>DATIOB010000358.1:0-4600 GCA_035473605.1 Conexibacter sp. | reverse complement strand
GATCAGGTGTCTGCCGCAGCTTCGCCGAGGCGACCGGTGAGCCGCATGCGCGTGCGGCGGATGTGATTGTGCGCGATGCGCGACGCCTGGTCGCCGTCTCGGCTCTTGAGCGCGTCGAGCAACAGGAAGTGCTCGGCGCGGATGATCGCGATGTCCTCGTCGTCGATCGTCTCGCGGTACGCCCGCCGGAAGTGCTGGGAGCTGTTCCAGAAGTCCTCGACGAGGCGCAGCAGCCGCGGCATGCCCGCCGCCTGCATCGAGGCGAGATGGAAGTCCCGGTCGAGCTTGAGGATCCGCTCCGAGTCATCCCAGCTGCCGCTGATCTCCTCGAACAGCCACTGGAGCTCGTGCAGCTGCTGGTCGGTCAGGTTCGGCGCGCTGCGCGCGACCGCGAGCGGCTCGAGCTTCTCGCGCATCTCGTAGATCTCGCTGAACTCCGCGGCGTCGAGCTCTGCGACGCGGGCGGGCGAGTTGGGCACCAGCCGCACCAGCCCCTCGCTCTCGAGCTGGCGCAGCGCGTCGCGCACGGGGATCCGGCTGAGCCCGAGCTGGTCGGCGATCGCCTCCTGGAAGATCCGTTCGCCCGGGCGCAGGACGCCGTCGACGATCGCCTGGCGCAGCGCACGCGTCGCATAGAAGCCGAGCGACTCCCCAGGGAGCCGCTCGAGCGCGGGCAGCGGCTTGCTGATGATCGGTTCGGTCTCGCTCATAGTGATCCCCTCGGCCGCAGCGGCGCCGGGTCGAGGAACCGCCTCAGTACGTTACCCGTGATGCGGGCGACGTTGTTGTCGTAGTCGTCGTGGCCGAGGCTGGCGATCCAGTCGATCGAGCCCGTCGAGAAGACGGCGCCGCCGCCGGGCGTCTCGAAGAACGTCAGGTCGGCGCGCACGTCGGGGCACTCGCTGCCGCCCTGGTTGGGCTTCATCGCGAGCACCTCCTCGATCACGTGCTGGAACAGGTCGCTGTGCGCCCCCTGCGACGTTGCCAGCACGAGCGCGTGCGGCGGCGTGCCGAGCGCGTGGTCGGCACGGTCGACCTCCTCGCCCGCGGCGCCGCCGCCGTTGTTGCCGAAGTCACCGATCGGCGCGTCTTCCGGGACGCCCTCGAAGACGAACGCGACCCGCGGGTCGGCGCTCGCCGGCAGCCGTCTGTAGGGGACCGACGGACCGCCGCCCTGCGCCGCGAAGCCGACGCCGACGAGGCGCTGGGGCGCACGGCCGCGGTGGCGCCAGAGGCCGCCGGGCTCGCCGGTCGCGTGATGCTCCTCCCCCGGCTCGCTGGCCCATGCGCGCGTGCCTGCGAGCCCGCGCCGCAGCTCGATCACGTGCGGGCGGTCGGGCATCACCGTCGTGACCCAGTAGAAGCCGTTGCCGCCGAGGTACATCAGGCGCCCGCCCGTCGCGGTGTACTGCTCGAACGCGTCGAGCTGCGCGCCGCTGACGTACTCCGGGTGCATGCCGGTCAGCACGACGTCGTAGCGCGCCAGCAGCTCCGCGCCGTCCTCGTGCACGTCCTCGTCGGCGATCACGTCGTACTCGACACCGCCCGCGCCCAGCCAGTCCAGCAGGTACATGTCGCCACCGAAGCTCCAGCCGCCTCCGCCGCTCATCAGCCAGCGGTACGTCGGGCGCATGTTCAGGAGGGGCCGCAGGCGCGAGACGTGGACCACGCCGGAGCCGTCGCCGTGGCGGTTGTAGAGCGAGCGGCCGAGGTCCGCGCGCGCTGCGAGCACGTCGTCGACCTCGTCGCGGTGGAAGTCAGCCGTGCCGGTGATCTCGGCGGCGCGCTGCGGGTCGATCTGGTAGTTGGAGTACGCCATATAGGTGAACGTCGACGCCAGCACCGCCACGCGCGCGGTCGCGCGGTCGCGCGGCGGGCGCACGAAGAACGGGACGAAGTCCTCCTCCTCGCCGGCGTGCAGCCGGATCGCGTACGCGCCGCTGCGCGCGTCCACCGGCACCTCCCAGCGGCAGGCCGGCTCCCAGCCGGCGTCGTCGAGGTCGTCGGCGTGGAAGTGGATCGCGCCGTACTCGTGCGGCGCGAGCCGATGGTCGAGCGCCTCGCCGCTCCAACGGCGGCCCGTGACCGCGCGCACCGGCGAGTTGACCGTCTCGCCGTCCAATCCGGCGCCGGAGACGTCGGCGATCCGTCGCAGCGGCATGTCGACGCAGAAGTCCCAGTCGGCCAGCACGCCGCCGGGCGCAAGCTCGCGGCCGTCTGCCCCGTCGAGCACGCGCTGGAGCGCTTCGCGGTCGAACCCGGTCGCGAGCACGCAGGGCGCCTCGAGTTTGCCGTCGAAGCCTCCCAGCAGGTGGCCGTCGGCCTCCAGCGACTCGCCGCCGATCAGCACCGGGAGGCTCGCGTCGAGCTCGACCACGGCACCTGCGGCGATGCGGTGCTCGACCAGCGCACGATCGGGATCCCCCGCGTAGCGGCGCACGGGCCGCTGCGCGATCGCGACGCGGCCCGCGTCGAGGTCGAGCGACGCCGCGACCAGGTACCAGTGCCCGGCGAGCAGCGGCACACCGGTGCTCGACAGCCGATCGCCCACCCGCAGCGCCGGCGCGCCGTGCTCGTCGAGCACGAGCCCGAAGCCGGCCCGGCTGCGCGCGCACCAGCGCGTCAGCACGCCCTGCACGCCGCCGCCGGGCGCCGTCGGGCAGACCCATGCCTGCAGCGTCAGCGCACGCCGGCCGGCGAGGCGCCCGCGATCGTCCACGCGCGCGTAGGAGCCGATGCGCAACGGCTGGACCCTGCCGGCATAGGTGCCGTCGACGGCCGCGCCGACGACCTCGTAGGCGAACGTCTCGGCCGCGCCGCCCGTGCGCGGGCCGCCGCGTGTGAGCCGCACGACCTCGGCGTCGTAGCCCGCGGCGTCGGAGCTGACCATCAGCTCGATCGGCTCGCCGGGCGCGACCGAGAGGCGGTCGGTGTAGCCCATCAGGCGGTCGCTGCGGCGACCGCGCCGCTCGTCGCCGCTCATGCCAGCAGCCCTCCGTCGACGGCGAGCACCTGACCGGTCAGGTAGTCCGACAGCTCGGTCGCGAGGAACTCGAGCGCGCCTGCGCAGTCGTCGATCGTCCCCAGTCGGCGCAGCGCGATCCCGCTGACGATGCCGTCCATCCCGAGCGCGCGCATCTTCGGCAGCAGCCGCCCGGTGCCGATCGCACCGGGCGCGATCGCGTTCGCGGTGATGCCCTCGGGCCCCAGCTCCTGGGCGAGGTAGCGCGTGTACATCACGACCGCGGCCTTCGCGGCGCCGTAGTGGGCGTAGCCGCCGTCGCGGCGCGGCGCCGTCCCTGCCGTCGAAGAGACGGTCACGATCTTGCCGCTGCCACGGCGGCGCATCACCTCGACGACGGGCGTGCAGGTGTTGACCGTCGTCGAGAGGTTGCGCGCGAGCACCGATTCCAGCTGCATCGGATCGATCGACGACGCGGCGTTCTCGGTCATCGCGCCGGTCCCGCCGCCCGCGTTGCAGACGCAGACGTCGATCCGGCCCCAGGCCGCGTCGACCTGCGCGACCATCGCACGGGCTGCAGCGGCGTCGGTCAGGTCGGCCTCCAGCGCGAGCACGGGCACGCCGAGCGCAGCGACCTCGTCGGCGGTGCTGGCCGCGGTCATCAGCGCGCGCTCCTCTTCGAACTGCTCGTGCGAGCGCAGATCGACGTCGACGACCGCGACGGCCGCGCCGAGCTGCGCGAGCCGCAGCGCGTAGCCGCGACCGATGCCGCGGCCGGCGCCCGTCACGATCGCGACCTGGCCGGCGAGGCGCTTGGTGGGATCCATCTCAGTAGGACGCACGGCCACCCGAGATGTCGAGCACGGCGCCCGTCGTGAAGCTGCACGCGTCCGAGCACAGCCAGGCGATCAGCTCGGCGACCTCGGCCGGTTGGCCGACGCGTCTCATCGGCGTGCGCGCGAGCACGTACTCGCGCAGCTCGGGCCCGCCCGCCAGCATCGGCGACTCGATCACGCCAGGCGTGACGCAGTTGACGACGACGCCGTGCTCGGCGACCTCGCGCGCGAGCGACTTCGTCAGGCCGATCACGCCGGCCTTGGAGGCGCTGTAGGCGCTGCTGAGCGGGTTGCCCTCCTTGCCGGCGACCGAGGCGACGTTGACGATCCGCCCCGCGCCGCGCGCCAGCATCCCAGGCAGCACGGCGCGGCAGCAGTTGAACGTGCCGGTGAGGTTGACGTCGATCACCGTGCCCCAGTCGTCGTCGCCGTGCTCGGTCAGCGGCGCCAGCGGTCCGCTGACGCCGTGGGAGCAGACGAGCAGGTCGACCCGCTCCCAGGCGGCGAGCGTCTGCTCGGCGAGCTGCTGGACCGCGCCGGGGTGGCGCACGTCCGCGACGGCCGCGACGGCGCTGCCACCGTCCTGCTCGATCGCCCGGACGGTCTCGGCGCCGTCGCGCAGGTCGGCGACGACGACGTGCGCGCCGGCGGCGGCCAGGCGGCGCGCGGTCGCGGCGCCGATGCCGCTGGCCGCCCCCGTCACAAGCGCCACGCGGCTCATGCCGCCACCGCGTGCTCGCCGGCACCGGGCAGCAGCACGGAGTCCTCGCAGTGCCACGACAGCTCGACGCGCTCGCCGCGC
>DATIOB010000357.1:0-1785 GCA_035473605.1 Conexibacter sp. | reverse complement strand
CTTCGCGCGCGCCGTCCTCCGCGCAGCCCGATCTGCCGAGCGCCTCGACGACCGTGCCGAAGAGGACCGGCGGGATCGCGAGGTAGTGCAGCGGGCGGCAGGCGTCGCCCAGCGTCTCGCGCAGCTGCGTGAAGGTCGCCGGGTCGGCGTAGTCGCCGTCGATGTAGCGCAGTCGCTCGACCAGCTTCGCGAAGGCTGCATCGTCGACGCCGCCGTGCTCGCTGAGCGAGTCGTGCGCCCGTCTGCGCAGGTCCTCCAGCGTCCAGCCGGCCTTCGCCACCCCGACGATCGGGACGTCGAGACGGCCGTGCCGGATCATCGACTGCAGCGCCGGGAAGATCTGCTTGTAGGCGAGGTCGCCGGTCGCGCCGAAGAAGACGAGCGCGTCGGCGGCTTCCGCTCCGCCGCTCATCGTCAGTCCTTCTTCTCGTCGTGGCCGCCGAACTGGCTGCGCATCGCCGACTGGACTCTGTTGGCGTACAGGTCGAGCCCGCGCGAGGCGAAGCGGCTGTAGAGCGCGCTCGTAAGGACCGGCGCCGGGACGCCCTCCTCGACGGCGGCGAGCGCCGTCCAGCGACCCTCGCCGGAGTCCGAGACGCGGCCGGAGAACTCGGCCAGGTCGGGCGACTCGCTGAGCGCGATCGCGGTCAGGTCGAGCAGCCACGAGGCGATCACCGAGCCGCGGCGCCAGACCTCGGTGACGGCCGTCAGGTCGATGTCGTACTGGTACGCCTCGGGATCGGTCAGCGGCGCCGTCTCGGCGTCGGCCGCGTGCTCGCGTCTGCCGACGTCGGCGTTCTTGATGATGTTCAGGCCCTCGGCGTAGGCGGCCATCATGCCGTACTCGATGCCGTTGTGGACCATCTTCACGAAGTGGCCGGCGCCGACGGGGCCGCAGTGCAGCCAGCCCTCCTCGCCCGCCTGCAGCTCGCCGGTCTTGCCGGGGGTGCGGGGCGCGGCGTCGACGCCCGGGGCGAGCGTCTTGAAGACCGGCGTCAGCCGCGCGATCGCGCGGTCGTCGCCGCCGATCATCAGCGAGTAGCCGCGCTCGAGCCCGAAGACGCCGCCGGAGGTGCCGACGTCGACGTAGTGCAGCCCCTTCGCGGTCACGTCCTTGGCGCGGCGGATGTCGTCGCGGTAGTACGAGTTGCCGCCGTCGATCACGATGTCGTCGGCGTCGAGCAGCGGCAGCAGGTCGGCGAGCGTGCCGTCGACGACGGCGGCCGGCACCATCAGCCAGACCGCGCGCGGCTTCTCGAGCTTGGAGACGAACTCTTCCAGCGTCGCGGCGCCGGTCGCGCCCTCGCCCGCGAGCTGCTGGACCGCGTCCTGGTTGCGGTCGTACGCGACCGCGGTGTGCCCGTCTCTGAGGAGGCGGCGCACCATGTTCGCGCCCATCCGGCCCAGTCCGATCATGCCGAGCTGCATTCGCTCGCACTCCTTTCCCGCCGGTGCTCCCGGCCACATTCTTGCCGCAGTCTCGCCCCCACCCTACGCGGCGGGAGCCCGATGTTGCTATCGCACGGTGAATCGATCGCCCGACTGCACGGGTTCTTCGACATGAATGGGCAGATCTCCACCCTTTCGGAGGGATTTGCGGGTGGTTCCGTTACGGTGGCGCTCGTGCGCTCGCCGATCGACGACTACCTCCACGGCCTGCTGGAGCGCTGCCGCGCGCAGGACGGCGGCGCCGTCGCCGACTACATCCCGGAGCTGGCGCGCGTCGATCCGGAGCTGACGGGGATCTGCCTGGCGACGATCGACGGCCACGTCTACGAGGCCGGC
>DATIOB010000356.1:0-1774 GCA_035473605.1 Conexibacter sp. | reverse complement strand
CAGCGCCCCGCGCTCGCGCAGGAACTCCGACAGCGCGGTCGCCGTGGAAACGAGCGGCAGCGCCAGGCGCAGCTCGCTGATCGTCTCGAACGCCGACTGCGCGAAGGCCTCCCCCGTCTTCAGCGACCCGAACGTCAGGTGCCACATCGCGCGGGCATGCTCGACCAGCATCACGCCGATGCGCGAGCCGGTGCGGCGCGCCTCGCGCTCACCGGCGCCGAGCGCGGCGTCGGCGACGTCGCGCAGCTCGGCGTGCCGCAGCGCGATCACCGCGAGGTTGTACGTCGCCGTCACCGTCCCAAGCGCCTCGATCAGCCGTTCGCCGCCGCCGATCAGCTGCGCCAGCGCCGTCGTCTCCGCGATCGGCGCGCAGCCGTAGGCGCTCTCCATCATCCGATGCGCGAGCCGCACCGGCGACGGCTCGCCCGGCCCCTCCAGCAGCGCGATCCGCCGCGTCCGCAGCGACGCGTCGTAGGCGGTCGCGTCGAGCAGCGTCGCCTCCAGCTGCAGTCTCAGCAGCGGGTCGCGCGCCGCCGCGACGGCCGCCTCCAGGTCGGCGACGGCGGCGTCGAGGTCGGTGTAGAGCAGCACGCGCGCGCGGGCCGAGCGGGCGCGCGCGACCTCGTCGTCGGTCAGCCCGGCCGCGATCGCCTCGCTCAGCCGCGCCGTCCCCGCCGGATCGCCGACCAGGACCTCCAGCTCGCCCAGCTCCAGCAGCAGCCCAGGCCGCTCCGCCTCCGCCGGCTGCTCGCGCAGCGCCCGCCGCAGGTAGGCGACGGCGGTGTCCGCCGCGCCCTCGGCGACCGCCGCCCGCGCCGCCGCGCGCAGCGTGCCGACCGTCTCGGCGCAGGCGCCCGGCTCGGAGGCGAGCAGGTGCGCGGCGACCTCCTCCAGGCGCGCCCCGCGCGCGCTCAGGCGAGCGGCGGCGCGGGTGTGCAGGTCGGCGCGCTCGCCGGGCGGGATCGTCGCCTGCGCCGCCTCGCGCACGAGCGGATGGACGAAGGTCCAGCCGCCCGGTTCGAGCACGTCGGCGCGCGCGAGGCGGTCGGCGGCGACGGTCGTCGCGGCCGGCTCCAGCCGCGCCAGCGCGGCGAGATCGTCACGCGTCGCGCGCTCGCCGAGCACGGCCGCGGCGCGCGCGACGGCGACGGCGTCGGGACCGAGCGCCGCCAGCCGCCGCTCGACGGCGGCGACGAGGTCGGCCGAGCCGATCGCGTCGAGCCGCTGCGACTCCTCGCCCCTGCCGCTCAGCCCCTGCTCGGCGGCGGCGCGCGCCAGCTCGCGCAGCAGCAGCGGGTTGCCGCCGGTCGCACTGACCGAGGCGCGCACGAACGACGCCTCCGGCGCACCGCCGAGCGTCTCCGCCAGCAGCCGCTCGGCGCCGTCGGCGGTCAGCGGCGCCGGGCGCAGCACGCGCGTCTCGGGGCCGCCGGCGAACGCCGCCAGCAGCTCTCCGTCAGCGCCCGGCTCGCCGACGCGCGTCGCGCCGACGACCAGCAGCGGCAGCCCCTGCAGCCGGCGGCCGAGGAACTCGAGCAGCCGCAGCGAGGAGACGTCGGCCCAGTGCAGGTCGTCGACGAGCAGCGCCAGCGGTCCCTCGTCGGCGAGGTTGGCGACGAGCCAGTAGAGGCCATGCAGGATCGCGTGCGTCGGCGCCGGCTGCGCCGCCGGCGCGCCGCCGAGCGGGCTGAGGACCGGCTCGGCCTGCGCGGCGGCGCCGGCCAGCAGGCGCGCACGGCGCTCGCTGTCGGCGCTCGCCAGCAGCGGGTCGAGC
>DATIOB010000355.1:0-2075 GCA_035473605.1 Conexibacter sp. | reverse complement strand
CGCCGCGTCGCGAACAGCAGCGCGCGCAGCGACGGCTCGTCGGCCCACTGCGCGTCGTCGACCACGACGACCGTCGGGGCGGAGTCCTCACCGCCGCCCGCGAACGTCTCCAGCAGCCGCAGGCCGACGGCGGCGAAGCCGGGCGCGCCGCCGGCCGGCGCGAGCACGTCCGGCCGCTCGACCCCGAGCGCGCGCAGCAGCTGGTCGGCGAGCGCGTAGGCGACCAGCTGCTCGGAGGCGTCGGCGGTCGCGAGCGCGGTGCGGCCGGCGCCCGCGCCTGCGCCCGCCGCGCCATCACCCGCCCCCACCCCCGCGAGGAAGCGCGTCAGCAGCGCGGTCTTGCCGATCCCCGGCGCGCCCTCCACGACGACGCAGCGCGCGCCGTCGCCGGCCGCGCCGACCTCCGCGAGCGCCTCGTCGAGCAGCGCCAGCTCCGCCCCGCGCCCGACGAAGCCGTCGCCGTCGGCGGTCGCGCGGCGCGCTCTGTCCTCGTCCGCTCCCATCTCCGCGCAGAGCAAAGCAGGCCGCGCCCCGCCCGCGCGGTCACGACAGCGCGCGCAGGTCGTCCGCGCCCGGCGGGAGCGGCGCCGCCGAGGTCGTCTGGCAGCTCGGACCACGGCAGTGCGCGAGCCGTTCGACGGCGGCGTGGAGCGTGCGCACGATCGCCCGCCGACCCGGATCGGCGTGCAGCGACCGCAGCTCGTAGGGATCGTGGACGAGGTCATACAGCTCCCGCTCGCCGTTGCGGTACTCGACGTAGAGCCACCGCTGCGTCCGCACCGCGCGGTACGTGAACACCTGCCGCACCGCGGGCACGCCGGCGGCGTCCTGGTCGCGCCGCCGCACGAAGTGCCGGCCGCCCGTCTCGTGCAGCAGCGCGCGTCTGCTGCAGCGCGACGGCTCGCGGGCGAACGGCAGCAGCGAGCGGCCGTCGGAGGTCCGTCCCGGCACCGCCTCGGCGAGTCCCGCGATCGTCGGCGCGAGGTCGACGTTGCCGACCAGCTCGTGCGAGACGGCCCCCGCTGGGATCCCCGGCCCGCGCACGATCAACGGCACCCGCGTCGACGGGTCGTACGGCAGCATCTTGCCGCTCGGCACGCCGTGCTCGCCCTGCATGTAGCCGTTGTCGGAGGTGAGCACCACGTAGGTGTTCTCCAGCTCACCCGATCTGCGCAGCGCGGCGACGATCGTCTCGACCGCCTCGTCGACCGCGAGCAGCGACTCGCGCCGGTCGCGGAAGTCCCGCGCGATGCGGCCGGCGCCGGCCGCGGTCAGCTGCGGCCGGTGTCGCAGGAAGCCGGGCTTGTCGGAGCGGTCGCGCTCGGCGAACCCCGGCGGCGTCGGCAGCGGGGCGCCCGCGAGCGCCCCGTCGTGCCGCGGAGCCGGCCGCACGAGCCGCCCGGTGATCGCCTGCACGGCGCGGTTCTCGTGGTGGGGCGCGAGAAAGGCGACCGAGAGGAGGAACGGCTGCTCCGAGGGAGCGCGGCGGGCGATGAAGTCGACCGCCTTGTCGCGGTAGACGTCGGTCTGGTAGAGCCGCGGGTCCTCGTCGAGCGGCGTTCCGTACGTGCGCGCGACGCCGTTCTCGACGAGCGTGTAGCCCCACATCAGGTACGTCGAGCCGTCGACGGCGCCGTACCACTCAGTCCAGCCGGGCGGCTGCTGCGCGCCGACGCCCATCTCGTAGCCGTTCATGTACTTGCCGATGTGCGCGGTCGCGTAGCCGGCGCGCTGCAGCCAGACCGGCAGCGCGTTGGCGTGGTTGAAGCGCCCGTAGCCGCCGGTCGGCGGGTAGAGGCCCAGAACGCCGTGGTTGTGCGCGTACTGCCCGCTGAGATACGTGGCTCGCGAGGGGCAGCAGACCGGATACGAGACGTACGAGCGGTCGAAGCTGACGCCCTGGCGCGCGAGCACGGCGCCGGTTCGCGGCATCGTCGCGAGGTCGGCGACGGTCTGGTCGTCGGTCATCAGGACCACCACGTTCGGGCGGTCGGCGGCGGCTGCCACGTTCGGCATGAACCTGAGCGTGGACGGCTACATCGCCGCGCCCGGCGACGACCTCGGCTGGACGGTGC
>DATIOB010000354.1:0-4187 GCA_035473605.1 Conexibacter sp. | reverse complement strand
CAGACGCCTGCGGCGCGCCTACAGCTCCCGCCGCGACCGCGCCGCCGCCGGTCTGCGCTCGCTCACCGACGACGACGAGGAGACGCTCGACCGCGTGACCGCCGGCGTCGAGGCGCTCGGCAGGCTGCGCCGCGAGATGATCGACGCCGAGCGCGACGAGCTGATCCGCTGGCGCGACGCCGGCCGCCTCCCGGACGCGAGCCTGCGCGTGCTCGAACGCGAGCTCGACTACCAGGAGGGCTCGCTGCCGGGGTGAGGGCGGGTGCCGCTCGGCTACGCCCGCGGCTCGCGCACGAAGACGACCTGCGCGGGGACGAGCGCGACGCGCGCGCCGTCGTGCTGCTGGGTGACCTCGGCGAGGCCTCCGGCCGCGGCGGCCGCGCGCAGCCGCTCGACGACCTCGTCATAGCCCTCGGCGACCATCAGCTTGACGCTGTCACCGGCGTTCGTCGCGGTCGTGTGGATCACTGCGCCCATCTCGGCGGCAACGCTACTACGCTCGCGCCCGTTTCAGACGGACGACGAATGCTCCGCCGCCGCTCGTGCGGCCGGAGCAGGCGGAAGGCCGCGGCGTTCCCCCACCGCCGGCCCCGGGTAGGGCGAGGCCATGCTCACGCGTGCGCAGACCCTCATCCTCGTGTTCGTCGTCGCGCTGGTCGCCGCAGCGTTCTTCGGACTGGTCCTCGACACGGGTCCGTTCGTCAGCGGCGCACTGGCCGGGATCGCGGCCGTGCTGGTCCTCGGCGCGGTGCAGCGCCACCGCTTGCGGACGACTGCCAGCCGGGACCCTTCGGTGCCTGGCCCGCGCAGGTAGCGCCGCTCGCCCTCTCGCGAACAGCTCCCAGAACGACGAAAGCCCCGCCGTGGCGGAGCTTTCGAAGAGCAAGCCCTCTGACGGACTCGAACCGTCGACCCCTTCCTTACCATGGAAGTGCTCTACCAGCTGAGCTAAGAGGGCAGCGGATGCCAGCGTAGCGGACGGCGCCGTCCGCCGCATCGCCGAACGGGTCAGCGCGCGGCGACGGAGGCGCGCAGCAGCGCGGTCGCCTCGGCCGCGGCGAGCGGGCGGGCGAACTGGAAGCCCTGCGCCAGCGGGCAGTCGCGCTCGACGAGGAAGCGGCGCTGCGCGTCGCTGGTGACGCCCTCGGCGATCGTCACCATCCCCAGCGCCGCGCCCAGCTCGATGATCGCGGTGATCATCGACGCGGCCTGTCTGTCGTCCGGCACGCCGCGCAGGAACGACTGGTCGATCTTCAGCGTCTGCACCGGCACGTCGCGCAGCCGCACGAGCGAGGAGTGGCCGGCGCCGAAGTCGTCGATCGCGAGCCTCACGCCGAGCGCGTGCAGCGCCAGCACGATCGGATTCGCACGCTCGGCGTCGAGCATCGCGGCCGACTCGGTGATCTCCAGCGTCAGCGCCGCCGGGTCGAGCGAATGCTCCTCCAGCGCCGCCCGCACGGTCGAGGGGAAGTCCGGTCTGCGCAGCTGGCGCGGCGAGACGTTGACGTGCACGTGGCTGGCGAGCCCGTCGACGGCCCAGGCGCGCTGCTGGGCGCAGACGGCGTGCAGCACCCAGCCGCCGATCGCCTCGATCAGGCCGGCGTCCTCGGCCAGCGGGATGAACTCGTTCGGCCCCACGACGCCGCGCTCGGCGTCCTGCCAGCGCACCAGCGCCTCGAACGCCCGCAGCGAGCCGTCGGCCGGCGCGACGATCGGCTGGTAGTGGACGACGAAGTCCTCACGCTGCAGCGCCCGCCGCAGCTTGCTCGTCAGCGACAGCCGCGCGAGCGTCTGGCGCGAGTCGCCGCCGTAGCTGGCGATCCCGCCGCGGCCGGCCTGCTTGACCTCGTACATCGCGGCGTCGGCGTGGCGCAGCAGCGTGTCGGCGTCGGCGGCGTCGTCGGGGTAGATCGAGATCCCGATCGAGGCGCCGACCTCGAACTCGGCGTCGGCGAGGTGGAACGGCTCCAGCAGCGCCGTCTCGACCTGCTTGGCGACCGCCTCGGCGCTCAGGCGCGGATCCTGCGCGAGGTCGGTCAGCAGGATCAGGAACTCGTCGCCGCCCTGGCGCGCGATCAGGTCGCTGGAGCGCACGACCGTCTTCAGCCGCACCGCGATCCGCTTCAGCAGCTCGTCGCCGGCGGCGTGGCCGAGGCTGTCGTTGACGGCCTTGAAGTCGTCGAGGTCGACATACAGCAATGCGACCGCGCTGCCGCCGCGGCGCGCCCGCGCCAGCGCCAGCGCGAGGTGCTCGTCCAGCAGCGCGCGGTTGGGCAGCCGCGTGAGCGAGTCGTGGTAGGCGAGGAAGGCGATCTGCTCCTGCGCGCGGCGGCGCTCGGTGACGTCGGTGAAGACCGACACGACCCCGTACGGCCGCGCCTCGCCCTCGCGGAAGATCGGGTGGCTGCTGACGGTCGCCCACACCTCCCAGCCGTCGTCGCGCTCGAAGTGGACGACTCTCTCGGGCTGGCGCAGGCCGCTCTCCAGCGCGCGCGCCGAGGTCGTGTTCTCGCGCGTGATCGCGGTCCCGTCCTCGAAGGTCATGCGGGTCCCGCGCTCGGCCAGCCTCCCCTCCTTCAGCTCCTCCTGCGTGCTGGCGCCGAAGATCCGCACGGCCGCGTCGTTGCAGCTGATCACGTCGCCGTCGGGACCGTAGATCAGCAGCCCCTCCTCCAGCGCGGCGATCACCGCGCGGCCGCGCTCCTCGCTCTCGGCCAGCGCCGCCTCCGCGATCCGCGTCGCGGTCACGTCGGTGATGATCCCCTGCGTCAGCCGCGGCCGCCCGTGCTCGTCGCGGATCACGGTGTCGTGCTCCCACACCCACACGACGCGGCCGTCGGCGGCGATCATGCGGTACTCGCAGTCGAACGCCTTCTCCTCGCGGTAGGCGTAGCGCGTCTCGGCCATCACGCGGTCGAAGTCGTCGGGGTGGATCTGCTCCTCCCACAGCGTCGTCTCGCCGACCCAGGTCGCGGCCGGGAAGCCGAGCAGCTGCTCGATCTGCGGGCTGACGTAGACGAACGTCCCCAGCTCGTCCCACTCGGCGATGTAGGTGACGGCCGGGATCGTCTCGATCAGCGTGCGGTAGCGCGACTCGGTCTCGGCCAGCTCGACGGCGGCGCTGACGCGCGCGGTCACGTCGTGCAGGATCCCGATGTAGCGCCGCACGACGCCGTCCTCGTCGACGACCGGCATCAGGAAGATCTCGTTCCAGAACGGCGAGCCGTCGCGGCGGTAGTTGCGCACCGTCACCCAGCACTCGTCACCGGCGCGCAGCGCGGCGCGCATCTCGGCGACCGCCTCGGCGTCGGTCTCCGCTCCCTGCAGCAGCGACAGGTTGCGCCCCAGCACCTCGTCGGCGAGGAAGCCGGTCAGCTGCTCGAACGCCTCGTTGACGAAGGTCGCCGGCCAGCCGCCCTCGCCGTCGGAGTCCGCGATCACGATGCCGTTGTTGGTCGCCGCCAGCGCGCGCTGGTGCAGGTCGAGCAGCGCCGCGCCGCGGCGGTAGCGCAGGTGCAGCGCGACCTGGCCGGCGAGCGCGGCGACGTCCGCGGCGAGCTGCATGTCGGCCGGCGCCGTCGGCGGCAGGTGCAGCTCCAGCACGCCCTCGCAGGCGCCGCCGGCGACGAGCGGTATCGCCAGCGTCGCACCGTCGACGACCGCCTCGCGGGCGGAGCAGGCGCGCGCGGCGACGCGCGGCTGCGGCTCCTCCGACGACGCTGCCGCCGCCGTGCCGTGCCGGCGGCGGTCGCGCAGCTCGCCGCGCGCGGCCGACTCCCAGGCGATCCCGCCGTGCGCGCCGAAGACCTCGGCCAGCACGCTCAGCGCGTCGCCGAGCAGCTCCTCCGGCGAGGGCTCGGTCGCGAGCCGGTCCGCGAGCGCGCGCTGCGCGTCGAGCAGCCTGCGCGCGCGGCGGGCGGCGCGGCGGTCCTCGGAGCTGCGGCGCTCGCGCGCGACGGCGTCGGCGAGCCGGTGCGGCTCGGGCTCGTGCGCGACCCCGCCCTCCTGCGGGCGATGGGCGTCGGGGGCGGTCAGCACGAGCGCGACGTCGGCGGCGCGCGCGGCCGCCAGCGCCGACTCGACGTCGGCCTGCTGCGCCTCGCCGTAGACGATCGCGTGGAAGCCGCCCTCGCCGAGCGCGGCGGTCAGGGCATCGGGGTCGTGCAGCGTCACCGCCTCGATCGGCC
>DATIOB010000353.1:0-10843 GCA_035473605.1 Conexibacter sp. | reverse complement strand
GGATCCGGATGTTCCCGGGCAGCTCGTCGCGAATCCCGGAGAGGACGGTGGCGACGCCGAGCATGATCGCGGTGTGGCCGTCGTGGCCGCAGGCGTGCATCACGCCCGGCCGCGTCGAGGCGAACGGCAGCCCGGTCGCCTCCTCGATCGGCAGCGCGTCGTGGTCGGAGCGGATCGCCAGCGTCGGCCCGGGCCGGCCGCCGCGCAGCTGCGCCAGCACGCTCGTCGGCGTCGGCTGCGAGATCTCGAAGCCGCCGATCGCCTCCAGCCGCGCGCGGATGAAGGCGGCCGTCTCGTGCTCCTCGTACGACGGCTCGGGGTGGGCGTGGAGGTGGCGGCGCCAGGCGACGACCTCGGGCATGACGGCGGCGGCGGCGGCGTCGAGGCGCGCGGCGAGCGACTCGGGCGCGCTCATCCGTCGACCCGGGTCGTGCCCATCGCGGCGTATCTGGCGGGACGGTTGGCGCGCATCCAGAAGGCGACCGCGAGCGCGGCGGCGATCACGAGCAGGTGCAGCCACGGCAGGTTGTTGATCACGTTCGAGGTGCTCCCGGTCAGCGAGGGGTAGTTGACGAGCGCCAGCACGGTCGCGGCGGCGAGGCCCGCGGTCGCGAGCGCCGGCGCGACGGTGACGGCCCAGCCGCGCTCGCCGCGGCGCCAGAAGAAGACGAGCACGGCGAGCGAGGTGACCGCGAGCAGCGCCATCAGGCCGACGGCGCCGAAGCCCGTCATCGCGGTCGAGAGGTTGGTCAGCGGATCGAGGCCGGCGATCGCGAAGCCGGCGACGATCAGCGCCAGCACCGTCACCTGCACCATCCCGGCGACGTACGGCGACTGGTGGCGCGGGTGGGTCTTCGCCAACGCGGCGGGCAGGAAGCCGTCGCGCGCGAGCGCGTAGAAGTAGCGCGAGGCGGCGTTGTGGAAGGCGAGCACGGCGGCGAAGGAGCTGGTCACGATCAGGACGTTGAGGACGTCGGTCGAGGCCGAGCCGATGAACTGGTCGCTGAGCGCGAAGACGAAGCCGCCGGGGTCCTCCATCGCGGTCGCGGCCGCCTGGTCGACGCCGGCGCCGGCCAGCAGCGCCCACGTCGTCAGCACGTAGAAGACGCCGACGACGGCGACCGCCGCGTAGGTCGCGCGCGGGACCGTGCGCTGCGGATCGGCCGCCTCCTCGGCGTAGATCGCGGTGCCCTCGAAGCCGAGGAACGAGGAGAAGGCGTAGATCACCGCGACGCCGACGACGCCGCCGAAGACGTTGCCGGGCGCGAACACCTCCAGCGAGAAGGCGCCGGGGCCGCGGTCGAGCAGGATCGCGACGTCGAGCACGAGCAGGACGGCGACCTCCAGCAGCAGCGCGACGCCGAGCACGCGCGCGGTCAGCGTGATGCGGCGGAAGCCGAGCAGCGCCGTGAGGCCGATCGCGAGCGCGGCCCACACCTCCCAGCTCAGCGAGATCCCCAGCAGCCGGTCGGCGGTGTCGGCGGCGAAGAAGGCGAGCGCGCCGCAGGTCGCGGCCGAGAGCGCGGTGTAACAGACCATCGCGGTGTAGGCGGCGACGAGGCCGACCGGCCGTCCGAGGCCCTGCGTGATGTAGGCGTAGAAGGCGCCGGCGTTGCGGACGTAGGGGATCGCCCGCGTGTAGCCGACGGAGAAGAGCGCGAGCGTCAGCGCCGCGATCAGGAACATCCCGGGCGTGCCGGGGCCGTTGCCGAGCGCGAAGGCGATCGGCACGATCGCGACGATCACCGCCATCGGCGCGGCGGCGGCGATCACCATGAAGACGATGTGCGGCGCCGTCAGCGAGCCGGGCGCGAGGCGGCTTCCGCCGGCCTCGGGGGCGGCGGTGGAGACGACCGGTGTCGGCTCGTGCGACGGGCCTGATGGCGTGGTGCTGGTCATCGCTCCCTCTCCCGGACCTCTCCTGAGTGTGCCGGAATCAATGATCAAACGGGGACGCCGAGCACGCTACGCCGCAAACTATCCACCTGTCAAGTTCCGCTGGTCGAAAGCGAACTTGACAAATGGACAGGGTGCTGGACCAAACTTGACAGATGGATAGTTCGCTGATCTGCTGAAGGGCATGACCTGTTCGGACCCGGCTCACGTCCCCGCCCGCCCCGCCGCCGAGGCGCCCGCCGCCCCGCACCCGCTCGACCCGCTCACGCCCGCCGAGGTCGAGGCCGCGGCGGCGATCGTGCGCGCCGCCCGCCCGCTCGGCGAGGCCGTCCGCTTCGTCTCGATCTCGCCGCGCGAGCCGGCGAAGGGCGCCGACGCCGCGACCGCTCCGCGCCAGGCGGAGGTCGTCCTGCGCGACGCCGCGACGAAGCGGACGATCGAGGCGCTCGTCGACCTCGGCGCCGGCGCGCTCGTCGACTGGCGCGAGCTGGAGGGCGTGCAGGCGCAGCTGACCGCGGAGGAGTTCCTCGCCGTCGAGGCGGCCGTGCGCGCCGCGCCCGAGTTCGTCGCCGCGCTCGCCCGCCGCGGCGTCGACGATCCCGCGATCGTCGACGTCGATCCCGTCGCCGCCGGCTACCACGGCCTGCCCGAGGAGGAGGGCGGGCGCCGCCTCGCCCGCATCCTCGCGTTCGTGCGCCCGAGCCCCGGCGGCAACGCCTATGCGCGGCCGCTGCAGGGCGTCTTCGGCCTGGTCGACGTCGACACGGGGGAGTTCGTCCACTTCGAGGACCGCGACCCCGTCCCGCTCCCGGCCGAGGAGGGCGAGTACCGCGCCGACCGCGTCGGCCCGCTGCGCGACGACCTGCGCGAGATCCGCATCACGCAGCCCGACGGCCCGTCGTTCACGGTCGAGGGGCACGAGGTGCGGTGGCAGAAGTGGCGGCTGCGCGTCGGCTTCACGCCGCGTGAGGGGCTCGTGCTGCACCACCTCGCCTACGAGGACGGCGAGCGGGTGCGGCCGGTGCTGCACCGCGCCTCCTATGCCGAGATGGTCGTGCCGTACGCCGACCCCGACCGCTTCTACATGTCGCCGCTCGACATCGGCGAGTTCAACGTCGGCACGCTCACGAACGCGCTCACGCTCGGCTGCGACTGCCTCGGCGCGATCCGCTACTTCGACGGCCACTACGCCGCCTCCGACGGCAGCGCGGTGACGATCCCGAACGCGATCTGCCTGCACGAGGAGGACGACGGCGTGCTGTGGAAGCACACCGACTTCCGCACCGGCGCGGTCGAGGTGCGGCGCGGGCGGCGGCTGGTCGTCTCCAGCTTCGTGACGGTCGGCAACTACGAGTACGGCTTCTTCTGGTACCTGCACCAGGACGGCGTGATCGCCTCCGAGGTGAAGGCGACGGGGATCGTCGCGACGCAGGCGCTGCACGACGGCGAGCGGCCGGCCTACGGCGCGATGCTGACGCCGAACCTCGGCGGGATCAACCACCAGCACGTCTTCTGCGCGCGCCTCGACATGGACGTCGACGGCCCCGGCAACGCCGTCGTCGAGGTCGAGACCGAGGCGGTCGCGCCCGGTCCCGAGAACCCGCACGGCAACGCCTGGAGAACGGTCCGGCGGACGCTGAGAAGCGAGCTGGAGGCGCGTCGCCGGCTCGACTCCGCGAGCGCGCGCGGCTGGCTGGTGACCAACCCGTCGTCGCGCAACGCCGTCGGCGAGCCGGTCGCGTACAAGCTGATCCCGGGCGACAATACGGTCCCGTTCGCGCAGCCGGGCTCGGCGCTGCTCAAGCGCGCCGGCTTCGTCGAGCACCACCTGTGGGTCACGCGCCAGGACGCCGCCGAGCGCTATCCGGCCGGCGAGTACCCCTACCAGCACCCCGGCGGCGAGGGGCTGCCCGCGTGGGTGCAGGCCGACCGCTCGCTGGAGGACGAGGACGTCGTGCTCTGGTACACGATGAACCACCACCACGTGCCGCGACCGGAGGACTGGCCGGTGATGCCGGTCGCGCGGATCGGCTTCGAGCTGAAGCCGTGGGGCTTCTTCGACCGCAACCCCGCGCTCGACGTGCCGCCGTCGCAGCCGGGTGACGGCGGGAGCTGTCATGCCGCGTGAGGCGCCTCGCAAGGCGCCTCACGCGCTCGCTTCCGATCGCTGTGACATTTGATCAAAGCCATGGTAGGGTTCGGCGAGATGGTGGAACGAGAGAGAGTCACGACTGCCCCGGCACCCGTCATCGTGGGTGCGGGCTCGGCCGTCTACGAGCGCCATCCCGGCGTCGAGCGGCGCACGGAGACGTTCATCGCGGAGGCGGTCGTGGCGGCGCTCGCCGACGCCGGGATCCACAAGAACGAGGTCGACGGCCTCGGGATAGCGTCCTTCTCGCTGGCGCCCGACCACGCGATCGACCTGACCTGGAAGCTCGGCATGACCGTGCGCTGGGTGATGGAGGACTCCAACGGCGGCGCGAGCGCGATCAACATGCTCCAGCACGCCGTCCGCGCGATCGAGGCCGGCGACGCCGAGACGATCGTGCTGGCGGCCGGCGACCGCATGGAGAAGCGCGAGTTCCACCTGATGACCGACCGCTACAACCGCGTCGCGCGCGACTACCTCGCGCCGCTGCCGCTGAACGGTCCCAACGCCCTCTTCGCCTTCCTGACCGAGCGCTACGGCCGCCTGCACGGGCTCGAGCGCGAGGACTTCGGCTGCATCCCGCTGGCGCAGCGCGCCTGGGCGGCGAGAAACCCGCTCGCCGTCTACCGCAGAGCGATGACGCTCGCCGAGTACATGGAGTCGGTCCCGATCGCCCCGCCGCTGACGCGCTTCGACTGCGTCCCGATCGTCTCCGGCGGCGACGCGATCGTCGTCACGACGCCCGAGCGCGCGGCGAGACTGAAGAAGGGCCCGCAGGCCGGCGTGCGCGCGATCCGCGCGCTGCACAATCACGACCAGCAGGAGGGCGACGGGATCCACTCCGGCTTCGCCCAGTTCAGAGACGACCTGTGGGCCGCGGCCGGCGCGCGACCCGAGGACCTCGACAGCGCGCACATCTACGACGACTATCCCGTCATGGTGCTGGTCCAGCTCGCCGACCTCGGGGTGATCCCCGACGACGACGTCAAGCGCTACCTGCACAAGACGATCCTCGAGGAGATGTGGCCCGTGAACACCTCCGGCGGTCAGCTCTCGGCCGGTCAGGCCGGCGCCTCCGGCGGCATGCACGGCCTCGCCGAGGCGGTCCGGCAGCTGCGCGGCACCGCAGGCGAGCGGCAGGTCCCCGACGCCGAGCTGGCGCTCGCGACCGGCTACGGCATGGTCCTCTACACGCACGGCGCGTGCCACAACGCGGCCGTGCTGGAACGGCGGGGAGGCTGATCCCATGAGCGCTCCCTTCACAGTCCCCAGCTGCCGCGTCTGCGGCCACCTCGCCTACCCGCCGCGGATCCTCTGCCCCGAGTGCGGCGCCAACGACTGGACGCGCACGCTCGCCGACAGCGGGATCGTCACCGAGGTGACCGTCCGCCGCCCGGTCTTCAAGCGCCGCCAGCTGCCGTGGGGCAACTGGCTCGACCAGGAGGCGGTCCGCCTCGCCTCGGTCCACGCCGAGGTCGGCGAGCGCAGCGTGCGGATCATCGCGCGCGTGCCGGAGGGTGTCGAGACCGGCGACCGCGTCACGCTCGTGGCGCAGGCGAGCACCGCGATCGCGCTGCCCGGCCAGGTCGTCGAGGCCGCGCCCGAGCGCGCCCCGGCCGCGCCCGCCGCCGGAGCGCCCGCCGCGACGCCCGAGAGCGAGTAGCGCGTGCTGCTGCCGGAGCTGGAGTACACCCGCCCCGAGACGGTCGAGGAGGCGGTCGCGGCGCTCGCCGCCGAGCGCAACGCGCGCGTGCTGGCCGGCGGCCAGACGCTGCTCAACGCGCTCAAGCTGCGGATCGTCCACCCCGACGTGCTCGTCGACGTCTCGCGCCTGGAGGAGCTGCGCCAGGTCGCCGAGGAGCCCGACGGCACGCTGCGGCTCGGCGCCGCGCTGACCTACGACGAGCTGGCCGGCAACGCCCTCGTGCGCCAGCGACATCCCATCACGGCAGCGATGACCTCTCGCATCGTCGACCGGCAGGTGCGCGCCCGCGGCACGCTCGGCGGCAACGTCTGCCTCGGCGACCCGACCTCGAACTTCCCGCCGCTGCTGGTCGCGCTCGACGCGCGGCTGGTCGCGCGCGGCCCCGCCGGCACGCGCGAGATCGCCGCCGAGGAGTTCTACCTCGCGCCGTACATGACGGCGCTGGAGCCGGGCGAGCTGCTGACCGAGGTGCTGCTGCCGCCGCTGGCGGACGGCGAGGGCGTCGGCTACGAGTCGCTCCAGGTCGGGATCGACTCGTGGGCGCTCGCACGCGCCTGCGCGCTCGTGCGCGTGGAGCCCGGCAGCGGCGAAGGCAGCGCCACGATCGCCGCCGCCCGCGTCGCGCTCGGCTGCGGCCCCGTCCCCGTGCGCCAGCCGGCGATGGAGGCGGCGCTGATCGGCGGTCTCGCGACACGCGCGGCGATCGCCGCCGCCGCGAAGCTCGCCGGCGAGGCGTTCGACCCGCCGGCCGACGTCCACGCGACGGCCCAGTACCGCACCGCGATGGCACGCGTGATGGCTCGCAGAGCGGTCATCTCCGCGGTGACCACGAAGGAGGCTTGACGTGTCCGACAGCGCCCATCCGATCGAGGTCGTCGTCAACGGCGAGAGGCACGAGTCGGTCGTGCTCGGCCGCCAGCTGCTCGTCCACTACCTGCGCGAGACGCTGGGGCTGAAGGGCACCCACATCGGCTGCGACTCCGGCAACTGCGGCGCCTGCACCGTGATCGTCGACGGCAAGGCGGTCAAGAGCTGCATGCAGCTCGCCGCGCAGGCCGACGGGCGCGAGATCGAGACGGTCGAGTCGCTCTCGGAGCCGCTCGGCCCGCCCGACAGGCTGCAGGCCTCCTTCACCCGCCACCACGCGCTCCAGTGCGGGTACTGCACGCCGGGGATGCTGATGTCGGCGACCGCGCTGCTGAGAGAGCAGGAGGCGCCCGGCGAGGACGAGATCCGCCGCGGCCTGAAGGGCAACATCTGCCGCTGCACCGGCTACGTCAACATCGTGCGCGCGGTGCAGGACGTCGCCGGCACCCTGCCGGAGAACTACGACGGGCACACCGCATGAGCGTCACCAGAATCGAGACGTGGCAGTCGCCGGCGACGCGCCCGGCGAGCGTCGGGCAGTCGATCCCGCGCAAGGAGGACGGCCGCCTGCTGAAGGGGCAGGGCCAGTTCGCCGACGACGTCTGGATGCACCGGATGGGGCACGTCCACTTCGTCCGCTCGCCGTACGCGCACGCCGAGATCGTCGACGTCGACGTCTCGAAGGCGCTCGCGGTCGAGGGCGTCTACGCGACGCTGACCGGCGAGGAGGTGCGGCAGCTGACCGATCGCTACACGCAGATCGCGCCGGAGCCGGGCGGTCGCGCGAAGGACTTCGCGATGGCGGTCGGCAAGGTCCGCTACCAGGGCGAGCCGGTCGCGGCCGTGCTGGCCGAGTCGCGCGAGCTGGCGCGCGACGCCGCCGCGCTCGTCGAGGTCGAGTACGCGCGCCTGCCGCACGTGCTCGAAGCGGTGCAGGCCGCCGACGACGAGAGCCCGCGGATCCACACCGAGATGGGCTCCAACGTCGGCTGGCACGGCGTCTACGACTTCGGCGACGTCGACTGGGCGCTGGAGCGCGCCGACCACGTCGTGAGAATCCCGCGGCTGCACTTCCACCGCTTCTCCTCGACGCCGCTGGAGTGCAACGCCGCCGTCGTGCACTGGGACCCCGGCACCGGCACGATCCAGATCGACTCCAACAACCAGATGCCGCAGTTCGCGGCGCTGTTCATGGCGCCGGCGCTCGGCGTCCGCTCCGACCAGCTGATGTTCAGATCGCAGGACATCGGCGGCGCCTTCGGCCTCAAGCTGACGAGCTACACCTACCTGACGGCGCTGGCGCTGCTGTCGCGCAAGGCCGGCCGGCCGGCGAAGTGGACCGAGTACCGCCACGAGCACCTGATCGGCTCCTGCCACGGCAACGAGCGCACCTTCCTCGACATCGAGGTGCCGGTGATGGCCGACGGCGAGATCCTCGGCTTCAAGGCGAATGCTCTCGACGACGTCGGCGCCTTCATGCGCTACGAGCCGCTCGGCGGCGTGATCTTCAGCCAGGTGCTGCCCGGCTGCTACCGCTTCAAGCACCTCCAGGTCGACTACAAGTCGGTCGTCACGAACAAGACGCCGGTCGGCCCCAACCGCGGCTACTCGCGCCTGCAGCACCTGTGGCTGGTGGAGCGGATCGTCGACCTCGTCGCCGCCGAGCTGAGATTCGATCCGGTCGAGCTGCGCAAGCGCAACTACGTCCGCCCGGAGGAGTTCCCGTACACCACGCCCAACGGCTGCGTCTACGACTCCGGGAACTACCACGCGATGCTCGACCGCGCGCTGGAGCTGGTCGACGCGCCGAGATGGCGCGCTGCCCAGCAGGCCGCGGAGGGGACCGGCAAGCGGATCGGGATCGGGATCGGCTCGACGCTCGACTCCGGCACCTCGAACTTCGGCCAGGCGCGGATCATCAACAAGAACCTGCCGTTCTCCGGCAACGGCGAGGCGGCGATCTGCAAGATCGACCTGCAGGGCGAGATCTCGGTCGCGCTCGGCACCGTGCCGCAGGGGCAGAGCCACGAGACGACGACGGCGCAGGTCGTCGCCGACGTGCTCGGCGTGACCCCCGGCGAGGTGCTCGTGCGGCCGGGCGCCGACTCGGCCCGCAACGCCTACGTCGCCTTCTCCGGCACCTACGCGTCGCAGTTCGCGGTGACGGGGATCGGCGCCGCGCTCGGCGCTGCCGAGCGCGTGAAGGCCGACCTGCTGACGGTCGCCGCCGCGGTGCTGGAGTCGACCCCCGACGAGCTGCTGCTGGTCGGCGGGACGGTCTCGGTCGAGGGCGACGAGGATCGCGCGCTGACGTTCGCCGAGATCGCCAACTACGTCTACGCCAACCAGGGCGCGCTGCCGCCCGAGGTCGCCGACGCCGTCACGCTCAACCACCGCCACGTCTACCGCGCGCCGTTCGGCGTGCCCGACTGGAAGTCGAAGAGCGGCTCGCTGACGCTGACCTACGCCAGCCAGATCCACGTCTGCGTCGTCGAGATCGACGAGGAGACCGGGCAGACGAGAATCCTCGACTACTCCGCCGTGGACGAGTGCGGCACGCCGATCAACCCGCAGGTGGTCGAGGGCCAGGTCCACGGCGCCGCCGCGCACGGGATCGCCGCCGCGTTGCAGGAGACGCTCGACTACGACGAGGACGGCCAGCTGCTCAACGGCACGTTCTGGGACTATCACGTCGTCTCGTGCCCGGACACGCCGATGTTCAAGACCGACAACCTGCCCTGTCCCTCGCCGTTCACGCCGACCGGCTCGAAGGGGATGGGCGAGGGCGGCGGCGCCCCGCTGCACGCCGTCTGCTCGGCGCTGCAGGACGCGCTGCGCGACACTGGTGCGGTGGTGACCGACTCGCACAACCCGACCGAGCGCGTCTGGAGGCTGCTGAACGGCGACGAGCGCGCCGCCGACGGCGGTCGCGGGATCACGGTGACGTCGCGATGATCGTCTCCGGCTCCGTCGCGCTGGCCGCCGCGCCGGCCGCCGTTCGCGCGGTCCTCGAAGATCCCGAGACGCTCAGCCGCGCGCTGCCGAACGTCGACCGCTTCGGCTGGTCCGACGGCCCGGCCGAAGGCTCCTTCGCCGTCACGATCCGCCCCGCGCTGGCGCTCGGCGAGATCCCCGTGCGGACGGTCTGGCAGCGGCTCGACGTCGCGAGCGCCGACGGCGGCGCTTCGGGCGCGGCCTCCGCGGACGGCCCGCTGCGCTACCGCGTCGAGGGCCGCACCGACGAGCAGCGCGTCGACCTCGACGTGCTGCTGGAGATCGCGCCCGACGGCGCGGCCGCGTCGCTCGTCTCCTGGCAGCTCGGCGTCCACGTCACCGGCACGCTGCGCGCCGCCGGCCAGCGCGTCGTCGCCCCGATCGTCGAGCGTCAGGTGCGCCTGGTGCTCGAGGCGGCCGGGGAGGAGGCGGCGCGCTGAGCGTCGTCGGCGATCGCGCCGGCGTCGTCGGCGGCTGGCTGGCCGAGGGCCGGCAGGTCGCCCGTGCCGTGCTGGTCGCGGTCGCGGACTCGGCGCCGCTGCCGGTCGGCGCGGCGATGTACGTCGCCGCCGACGGCGCGATCGAGGGCTCGATCACCGGCGGCTGCGTCGAGTCGGCCGTCGTCCACGAGGCGATGGAGGTCTTGGCGGGCGGTCCGCCGGCGGTCCACACCTACGGGATATCGGACGAGCTGGCCGGCACCGCGGGGCTGACCTGCGGCGGCACCGTCCACGTCTTCGTCCACGCGCTGTCGGCTGAGGACGCCGCGGCCGTCGGCGACGCCTACGCCGCCGTCCGCTCCGGCGCCCCGGCAGCCCTCGCGACCGTACTGGACGGCGACGCCGCCGGCGCGACGATCGCGGTGATCCCGGAACAGCGGTCGATCGTGGTTGCCGAGCAGCCGGAGACGACCGCTCATCGAGCGGGCCCGCGGCTGCTGTGGCACTCGGTCGGGCGCGATGCGGCGGGGCTGCTCGACCAGGGCGTGACGGCGATCCGCTCCTACGGCGCCGACGGCGCGACGCTGGGGGCCGAGCTGCGCGTCTTCGTGCGCTCCTTCGCCTCGCCGCCGCGGATGGTGATCTTCGGCGCGATCGACTTCTCGGCCGCGCTGGCGACGATCGCCAGCGGGATGGGCTGGCAGGTCACGATCGCCGACCCGCGCCGCGCCTTCCTCTCCTCCGCGCGCTTCTCCGCCCACGCCGAGACGATCGCCGCATGGCCCGACGCCG
>DATIOB010000352.1:0-2124 GCA_035473605.1 Conexibacter sp. | reverse complement strand
GGACTTCGTCGCGTTCGCGCGCGAGGTCGCCATCCAGGTCGCCGCGATGAACCCGCAGTTCGTCGCGCCGGAGGACGTGCCGGCAGAGCTCCGATCTGGACCAGCCAGTCGTGCCACGTCGCCAGGGCCGCGTCGCCGATCCGCACCGGCACGACGAGGTCGTGGCGAATGAACGCGAACAGGAGGCCCGCGAGTCGGCGCCGCCCGCGCATCCGGTCGGCCGCGATCGCGTAGAGCCGCGCCTGCACGGCATAGCGCTCGCGGACGCGGCGTTGCGCCGCCGCGGCGAGGTCGTCGCCGACCAGCAGATCGCTCTTGTAGTCGAGCACCCATAGATCGTCGTCCCACGCGACCAGGCCATCGATGTAGCCCTTGACGAGGCCGCGCGTCGGGCCGGGGCGCGCCGGGTTCGCCGGGATCGGATATCCGAACTCGACCTCGCGGGCGAACGCGATCGCATCGACCAGCGGCGGCAGCGTGGTGCCGTCGACCAGCGCGAACGGCGCGGTGAGCGTCTTGTAGACGATCTGTGCGGCGTGCGGCAGGTAGCGCTCGGCGATGCCGCGCTCGCGCGCCTTGTCGGTGATCTGTGCGGCGATCTCCGGATCATCGGCCCACGCCGCGAGATCGGGCGCGTGCCGCGCGGCCTCGAGGTCGGCGATCTCGAGCACGTCGTGGAGCAGGAGGCCGGCGTCGGCGCCGGGCGGCAGGTCCATCGCCCCGACCTCGCCTGCGGTGTCGTCGACGTCGAACTCGGCCGGATCGATCGCGAGCGCGTCGCCCGGGTGGACGGCGACCGCGGCGACGTTCGCGTCGTGGGCGAGCCGGGTGTACGACAGCATCGTGAGCCCGCCGCGGATCGCGGACAGCGGCGCGAGCTCGGCGGCCACGGGCGGCGGCGGCGCCTGGAAGCGCGCGAGCGCGTCGCCCGGCGGGGGAGGTGCGGCCGGTCCGCCGACCGGCACGGCGACCGTCTCGAACAGCGCGCGCTGGGCGCCCGGGCCGGGGCCGATCCAGGGCGTCAGGCAGCGCTGGATCGGCAGGTACATCGCCGCGCTCGACAGCTCGCCATAGACCGGCAGGTACAGCCGGACCTGGGCGCGAGTCAGCGCGACGTAGGCCAGCCGCTGGTGCTCGGCGTCGGCCTCGGCGTCGAGCAGCTCCTGGGTCGCCGCGTCGGCCTTGCCGACGATCAGCGCGCGGCCGGCCGCGTCGCGCAGCGTGTGGACCAGGCTCCGGGGGCCGCCCGAGGTCCCGCCGAACAGGAACACGTAGGGCGCCTCGAGGCCCTTGGCCTTGTGGATCGTGAGCACGCGGATCGCCTCGACGTCGGTCTCGGCGCGCTGGACGTCGCGCTCGTCGGGGTGGCTCGCGTCGTCGGCGATCCACCGCCGCAGCTGGCCGACCAGCTCGTGGAGATCGCTGCGCGACCGCGCCAGCTCGGCGAGCAGCAGCTCGATCAGGTGCCACGTGTTGGTCAGCACGCGCTCGCCGCCGCCGAGCACCAGCGCGCGCTCGGCGAACCGGCTGTCCTCGACGAGGCGGCGGAACAGCGCCTCGTAGCCGCGGCGCGCCGCCAGCTGCGCCCAGTCGAACAGCCGCGCGATCACCGGGTGGTGGTCGGGCGCGTCGACGACCTGCATGAGCTCGGCCCACGACACGTCGAAGAACCGGGTGCGCAGCGCGCGCATCCGCGCCGAGCGATCGCGCGGGGCGGCGATCGCGGCGAGCACGCACGCGAGCTCGATCGCCTCGCGGGTCTTGAACAGCTTCTCGGGCTCGACGAGCGCGCACGGCAGGCCGCGGGCGCGCAGCGCGGCGGCGACCTCGGCGCTCTCGCGGTTCGCGCGGGTCAGCACCATGACCTGGCCGAGCGCGAACGGCCGCGGCTCGCCGCGCACGCGCCACGCCGGGGGGGCGGCGCGCAGGGCCTCGATCGCGTCGGCGATCGCGACGCACAGCGCGGCGCGCTGGGCGTCGGCGGTGGCCTTGCCGGCGGCCTGGAGCTGGAACACCGTGACCGGCGGCCGGACGTCGTCGCCCACGACGTCGCCGCTCGCGCGCACCGGCTCGTCGTACGCGATCCGGCCGGTCAGCAGCGGCAGGCCGAGCGTGCCGACCAGG
>DATIOB010000351.1:0-7746 GCA_035473605.1 Conexibacter sp. | reverse complement strand
CCCGCAGGCGGGTGAGCACGGCCATCACGCGACGGTGCTCGCTCGGCTCGTCGCCGAGGCCGAGCTTGTCGAAGACGCGCGTCGCGTGCTTGTCGACGGCGGCCGGGCCGATTCCCAGCAGCTCGGCGATCCCGCGATTGGACTTGCCCTCGGCCATCAGCGTCAGCACCTCGCGCTCGCGCGGCGTGAGGTCGGCGAGCGGGTCGGCGGCGCGGCGGCGGCCGACCATCCGCGCGACGACCTCCGGGTCGAGCGCGGAGCCGCCCGCGGCGACGCGCTCGATCGCGTCGACGAGCGCGCCGACGTCGGCGACGCGATCCTTCAGCAGGTAGCCGACGCCGGAGGCGTCGTCGCCGATCAGGTCGAGCGCGTAGCGCTCCTCGAGGAACTGCGACAGCACCAGCACCGCGGTGCCGGGCTGGGTGGCGCGGATCTCGCGCGCGGCGCGCAGCCCGTCGTCGGTTCCGTCGGGCGGCATCTGCACATCGACGATCGCGACGTCGGGCGCGTGGGCGCGCACCTTGCGCAGCAGCTCCTCGGCGTCGCCGGCCTCGGCGACGACGTCGAGACCGGCGTCCTGCAGCAGCCGCACGAGCCCCTTGCGCAGGAGCGCGTTGTCGTCGGCGACGAGCAGGCGGAGCGGGGGCACGCGGCCACGGTAGCGCGGCGGGCGCGGGGCGGGGCGTGGCGCGCGCGAACGTCGGGTTCTCCCTACCCCGGCTGTCCGATCCCGCCCCTGTGCGCGCGGCGGCGCGGCTGCGACGCTCGTGAGCAACGGAAAGGAGTGCCTGCGATGACCGAGCGAACCCCCGCGAGAGAACCGACCAGCCCGCTGCTCGTGACCGTCCGGTACGTGCTGCCGATCGTGGTCGTGCTGGCCGGCGTGATCTTCTTCCTGCTCGACCCCGACGTGCACAACTTCGAGGGTCCGGCCGCGCTGATCGGCGCCGGCCTCAGCGTCCTGCTGCTCAACGTCCTGCACCGCGCCGGCGTGCGCGGCGACGTCGATCGCGACCGCGAGGAGGACGCACGGCGCTACTTCGACGCGCACGGCCATTGGCCCGACGAGGCGCGCGGGCCGGTCGCGGTCGAGCGCGCGCCGTAGGGGCCGCCGCAGGCCGTCCGCCGGCCGCTTCAGCCGACCGCGGCCGGGGCGACCATGTCGATCACGTCGAGGCGGTGGGCCACGTCGAGGCGTGCGAAGACGCGGTCGACGGCCTTCGGGCCGCGCAGGACGAGCTGCCTGCGGTGATCGGCGCGCGCCGCGGCGGAGGCCTCGACGATCGTGCGCACGCCGCTGCGGTCGATCGTGGTCAGGTCGCGCAGGTCGAGCACGATCATGCGGGCGTTGAGCCTGGCGTCGTGCAGGGTCTGAGCGAGCCGCGGCACCGTCGTGCGGTCGAGCCCGCCGGTCACGTGCACCCAGATCGTGTCGGTGCCTCCGCGGCACCAGGTGCAGGTGAAGCTCGGCGGCGGATGCTCGAGGTCGACGGCCGGCTGATCGACTGCCTTCAGACGGGAGTTGCTCATGACGTCTCCGAGTCGCGTCGTGCGAATCCTCAGAAGTCACGCGGCGGGTTCCGAGCCATGGTGGCGGCCCCCACCGTGATGCCCTCGCATCCCAGCGTAATGCGTACGTCAAGGCCCCAGCACGAAGACCTCGCACATGAGGTCGGGATGCTGCTGGTTGCCGCTCATGAAGCCGACCACTCTGCGGCCCGTCGCGTGCTCGACGACCGCCTCGAAACGGGCGCGCATCAGCTCCTGGAAGGCCATTCGCTGCTCGATCACGGCGCTGCCACGGCCGCCGTCGAGCAGCGTCTGCTCGACGCGCGAGAAGCCGCCGCGCAGGACGCAGACGACGAGATCGTCCTGGAAGTAGGACTTCGCCTTCGTCGGACCGTGACCGTAGTACTCCTTCAACAGCCCGACCAGCCCGTCGGATATGGCGGTGAGCACCTCACCGTGACTGACCTGGGGCTGTGGGTCGTCGCTCCCGCTCATCGCCAACCGCTACAGTCATCTTAGTCGTAAATCGCTCGTCGGGTCACGCCCTTCGCTCGCGCGCGCATCCGATCCGGAGGACGAGAGAGAAGGCCCGCCGTGTCGACGGCTCCGCTCGAGAGCGACGCTGTGATGGAAGCTGTCGCGGAGGCGATGGTCGCGCTCCACGAGCGCTACTACCACCGCAAGCCGGTCACCGCCAAGGCGCAGCTGCTCGGCGACGACCTGATCGCCTGCGTGCTCGGCGGTGTCTACAACGAGGTCGAGAAGACGCTGATCGAACTGCAGCGCGCCACCGTCGTGCAGGAGGTCCGCAGCGACTTCCAGGCGGCGATGCAGCACAAGTTCATCAGCGAGGTGGAGCGGATCACCGGTCGTGGCGTGCTTGCGTTCATCTCCAATCACAGCGTCGGTCCCGACCTCGAGATCGAGATCTTCATGCTCGCGCCCAAGCATTGACAAAAGTTTTTGTCAATGCTTGAGTGGTGGCATGCTCGACGTCGAGGTGATCGATGATCCGGCCGCGGCCGTCGTGGCGCTCGACCCGGTTCGCGCGGCCCTGCTGGCGCAGCTCGCCGAGCCGGCCTCGGCCGCCGCACTGGCCGCGCGCCTCGGGCTGTCGCGGCAGAAGGTCAACTACCACCTGCGGACGCTGGAGGCGCACGGGCTGGTCGCGGTCTCCGAGGAGCGCCGTCACGGCGGGCTGACCGAGCGGCTGCTGGTCGCGACCGCCGCCTCCTACGTCGTCTCGCCGGCCGCGCTCGGGGCCGCCGCCAGCGATCCGCGCCGCGCCGCCGACCGTCTCTCGGCGACCTGGCTCGTGGCGCTCGCCGCGCGCGCCGTGCGCGAGGTCGGCGATCTCTCTCGCCGGGCGCGGCGGACCGACAAGCGGCTGGTCACGCTCGCGCTCGACAGCGAGATCCGCTTCCGCGACCCCGCCGCGCGCGCCGCCTTCGCCGACGAGCTGGCCGGCGCCGTCACCGCGCTCGTCGCCAGATACCACGACGGCGCCGCGCCGGACGGGCGCGCCTATCGCCTGCTCGTCGCCGCCCACCCGATCCCCGATCCCGCACCGCAGGAGGAGCCCCGATGACGTCCGCCCCGTTCCCCGCCGACGACGAACCTGGCGTCAGACTGGCGCGCGTCGAGGTCGAGGTGACCGCGACGCCGGAGCAGGTGTGGGAGGCGATCGCGACCGGACCGGGCCTCGCGGCGTGGTTCGTGCCGGCCGAGGTCGACGGGCGCGAGGGCGGCGAGATCGTCACCCACCACGGCGCCTTCGGCTCCTCGCGCGGAGTCGTGACGGCCTGGGAGCCGCCCCACCGCTTCGTCTACGAGGAGCGCGAGTGGTCCGAGGCCGACGACGCGCCGCCGTGGGCGACCGAGATCCTCGTCGAGGCGCGTGCCGGCGGCACCTGCGTCGTGCGGCTCGCCTCGGGCTTCCTGACCGGCGGGGAGGAGTGGGGCGACGAGCTCGGCTCGACCTACGACGGCTGGCGCCAGGGGATGGCGAACCTGCGCCTCTACCTGACCCACTTCGCCGGCCAGCCGACGACGTCGATGAACGTCAGCCACGTGACCGCCGGGCCGGCCGCGGCCGTGCGCGAGCGGCTGCTGGACCTGCTCGGCCTGCACGACGCCGCCGCCGGCCAGCGGCGCCGCGTCCCAGCCGCCGCCGGCGCGCCGCCGCTGGCGGGGATCGTCGAGGACGCGCCGCCCGATCACCTCGCGCTGCGGATCGACGAGCCGACCGGCGGCCATGTCGTGCTCAGCGTCCACGGCCGCCACGACGTGCCTGGCGCCGGCGGCGGCGACGCCGAGGTCGTGATCTCGCTGCGCTGCTACCTCTACGGCGACGCCGGGCCGTCGGTGCGGGCGCGTGACGAGGGCGCCTGGGAGACGTGGCTGGAGGAGCGCTTCCCGGCGCCGGCCGTCGCCGGCTGAGCGAAGGCGTCCGCCGCGACGGCCGCGTCGTCCTGCGGCCAGCGCTCGCGGCAGTGGCGGGCGAACGCGGCAGCCTGCCGGGTCGGGCGGGCGGCGCGCAGTCGCGCCAGCGCGAAGGTCGTCTCCGGCACCTCGCCGGCGAGCGGGACCGCCGCGAGCGGCAGGCCCTCGTGCGTGAGGTCGTGGACGGGGCGGCTGATCAGCAGCGCGAAGCCGCGGCCGCGGCCGACGAGCGCGCGCACCAGCTCGTGGCTGGAGGCGCGGTGACGGATCCGCGGTCTCAGGCCGGCGCTGGTGAAGATCGATTCGAGGTAGTCGCGGCTCGGCGGCAGGTCGAACATCACCATCTCGCGCGCCGCCAGCTCCTCGACGGTCACCGAGTCGCGCGCGGCCAGCTCGTCGCCGGCGGCGAACAGCGCGTAGGCGCGGGCGCTGTAGAGCGGTGTCGCCTCGACGTCGGGGCTCAGCTCCAGCGCGTCGACGATCGCGAGGTCGCAGCGACCGTCGCGCAGCGCGGTCTCGATCTCCGGCACCGGCCCTTCGAGGAAGTCGAGCGCGACCTCCGGGTGCAGCGCCTCGAAGCTCTGCAGCAGCGGCGGCAGCAGGAACGGCGCGGCCGTGCTGAAGCAGCCGACCGTCAGCGGCCCGGCGACGCCGGGGTGGCGCGCGAGCGCGGCGCGCTGGACCTCCTCCGCATGCGCGAGCAGGTCGCGCGCGGTCGGCAGCAGCCGTCGCCCGGCCGGCGTCAGCAGCAGCGTGCGCGCGCGCCGGCGGATCAGCAGCTGCTGGTCGAGCCGTCGCTCCAGTGCGGCGATCTGGAGCGAGACGGCCGACTGCGACAGGTGCAGCCGTTCGGCGGCCGCCGTCATCGTGCCTGCCTCCGCGGCGACCGCGAAGCAGTGCAGCGCGCGCAGGTCGAGCGGCGGATACATGAGCTGATCTGAGGAATTTTCAGAGATTCCTTCATTTTACTTCTGTGCTGCGGCACGGGAGGCTGATCGGATGGAGGACACCCCGATCGCCTATCTGCGCGAGGGCGCCGACGCGCATCCGCCGCTCGACGCGCCGGCCTACAAGTCGACGCTGCTGCGCCATCCGAGAGAACCGCTGCTGTACCTGCCGCAGACGTTGACGGAGATCACCGGCCCGGCGCTCGGCGACGCCGCGCGGCTCGGCACGCTCGACCACGACCTGACGCGCCAGCACGCCGGCGCGCCGATCGGCGAGCGGCTGATCGTGCAGGGGCGCGTCTTCGACACCGAGGGCAAGCCGCTGCGCGGCACGCTCGTCGAGATCTGGCAGGCCAATTCGGCCGGTCGCTACCTTCACAGGCACGACCGTTGGGAGGCGCCGCTGGATCCCAACTTCAGCGGCGCCGGTCGTACGCTCACCGACGACGAGGGCCGCTATCGCTTCGTCACGATCAAGCCGGGGCCGTACCCGTGGGGCAACCACCACAACGCGTGGCGCCCCGCGCACATCCACTTCTCGCTGCTGGGACGGGCCTTCACGCAGCGGCTGGTGACGCAGATGTACTTCCCCGGCGACCCCTTCTTCCCGTACGACCCGATCTTCAACTCGGTCCGCGACGAGCGCGCGCGGGAGCGGATGGTGGCGTCGTTCAACGTGCACGAGACCGTTCCGAGCTGGGCCCAGTGCTACGAGTTCGACATCTACCTGCGCGGGCCGGCGGCGACGCCGTTCGAGGAGGAGCTGTGATCTTCGCGACCACGCCGTCGCAGACGGTCGGCCCGTACTACGCGATCGGGCTGCCGTGGCCGGACGGACCGTTCGTCGTGCCGGCGGCGACGCCCGGCGCGATCAGGCTCAGCGGCACGATCCACGACGGCCGCGGCGCCGTCATCCCCGACCACCTGATCGAGATCTGGCAGGCCGATCCCGACGGCCGCTTCGCCGACCTGCACGGCGCGGGGCCGGACGGTCCGTCGCGGCTGGAGGGCTTCCGCGGCTTCGGTCGCGACGGCGCCGAGGCCGGCGACGGCAGCTACGAGCTGGTGACGGTCAAGCCCGGGCGCGTGCCGGGGCCGGGCGGCCGGCTGCAGGCGCCGCACATCGCCGTCTCGCTGTTCGCGCGCGGGCTGCTGCACCGCCTCGTCACGCGGATCTACTTCGCCGACGAGGAAGCGGCCAACGCCGAGGACCCGGTCCTGCAGTCGGTGCCGGCCGCGCGGCGTGCGACATTGCTCGCGCAGCCGGTCGAGGGCGGGTACGGTTTCGACATCCACGTCCAGGGCCCGCACGAGACCGTCTTCTTCGCGGTCTGAGCAGATGCTGTTCGACGGCACCTACGCGCGCGGCGCGGCCGCGCAGGCCGTCACCGACGCCGGCTGGCTGCGGGCGCTGCTCGACGTCGAGGCCGCGCTCGCACGCGCCGGCGCCGCCACGGGGCTGGTGCCGGCCGACGCCGCCGAGCGGATCGCGGCGGCATGCGCGCCGGAGCGCTTCGATCTCGCCGTGCTCGCGCGCGAGGCCGGCGAGCACGCGACCGTCGTCGTGCCGCTGGTGCGCGTGCTGAAGGCAGCGGTCGGCGCGGCCGACGCCGGCTTCGTGCACGCCGGCGCGACCAGCCAGGACGTGCTCGACAGCGCCGCGATGCTGCTCGCGCGGCGGGCGCTGGAGCCGCTGCTGGCCGATGCCCGCGCCGCCGCCGATGCCGCCGCGCGCCTCGCGGCCGCCCACCGCGACACGCCGATGACCGGGCGCACGCTCTTGCAGCAGGCGCTGCCGACGACCTTCGGGCTGCGCGCGGCCGGCTGGACGAGCGCGCTCGACTCCGCCCGCGACGACCTCGCCGCGGTCGTGACCGCGCGGCTGGCCGTGCAGCTCGGCGGCCCGGTCGGGACCGGCTCGCCGGCGCTGACGGCCGCGTTCGCGCGCGAGCTGGGCCTGGCCGAGCCGTTGCTGCCGTGGCACACCGACCGCGGTCGCGTCGTCGCGCTGGCGGCGGCGCTGGGAGCGCTCAGCGGCAGCTGCGCGAAGCTCGCGCGCGACGTGACGCTGCTCGCTCAGCAGGAGGTCGGAGAGCTGTGCGAGGGCGGCGGCGCGCAGCGCGGCGGCTCCTCCGCGATGGCGCACAAGCGCAACCCGGTCGCCGCCGTCTCGGTGCTCGCCTGCGCCGCGCGCGTGCCCGGCCTGGTCGCGACGCTGCTGGCGGGGATGGCGCAGGAGCACGAGCGCGCCGCGGGCGCCTGGCAGGCCGAGTGGGGGACGCTGACCGAGCTGCTGGCGCTGACCGGCTCGGCGGTCGCGTGGGCGCGCGACCTGCTGGAGGGCCTCGAGGTCGATCCCGCCCGCATGCGCGACAACCTCGCGCGGCTGGCGGCGGCCGGGGTCGCCGAGGCGGACGACCCGGCGGCGCACGTCGGCTCGGCGGCGGAGCTGGTCGAGCGGGTGTTGAGCGCGCGATGACCCTCCTGCACCACGAGATCGAAGGGGTCAGAGGCGGTCCGCCGCTGCTGCTCGGCGGCTCGCTCGGCTCGTCGCTGTCGATGTGGGGGCCGCAGGTGCCGGCGCTCGCCGAGCGGCTGCGCGTCGTCCGCTTCGACCATCGCGGCCACGGCCGCTCGCCGGAGCCGCCCGGTCCCTACTCGATCGAGGCGATGGGCAGAGACGTGCTGACGCTGCTCGACTGGATCGGGCTCGATCGCGTCTCCTACTGCGGCCTCTCGATCGGCGGGATGGTCGGGATGTGGCTGGCCGCCAACGCGCCCGAGCGGATCGACCGCCTCGTGCTGATCTGCACCTCGGCGCACCTGCCGCCGGCGGAGGCGTGGCGTG
>DATIOB010000350.1:0-3758 GCA_035473605.1 Conexibacter sp. | reverse complement strand
CGACGGCGACCGCCGCGCGACCGCATGGCTGGCCGGCTCCGCGCAGCACTCCGGGCTGCCGCCGACGACGACCGTCAGCGGCGCCTTCGGCTTCCTGCTGCAACTGCTCGGCCACAGCCACGGCTGGCCGCTGCCGCGCGGCGGGATGGGCGAGCTGAGCGCCGCGCTCGTGCGTCGCGCCGAGCGCGAGGGCGCGACGATCCGCTGTGAGGCGCCGGTCAGATCGCTGCTCGTCTGCCGCAGCCGCGTGACCGGCGCGCTGCTGGAGAGCGGCGAGCAGGTCGAGGGCGGCGCGATCGTCTCGACCGTCACCGCGCGCGTGCTCGCGCGGCTGCTGCCGCCCGGCGCGCTGCCCGGTCGCGTCCACCGCCGTCTGCAGCGCTGGCGCTCCGGGACGGCGCCGTTCAAGCTCGACTACGCGCTCTCGGCACCGGTCCCGTGGGCGGCGCAGGAGCCGCGCAGCGCCGCCGTCGTGCACGCCGCCGGCGCGCTGGAGGAGCTGGCGGCCGCCGCGCAGGAGGCGAGCCGCGGGGAGCTGCCGCGCAGACCGGCGCTCGTCGTCGGCCAGCAGTCGCTGCTCGATCCCACGCGCGCGCCGGCCGGCGCGCACACGCTCTACGTCTACGCCCACGTGCCGTCGCAGCTCGACGCCTCCGACGAGCAGGTCGCCGAGCGGATCGAGGCGCAGCTGGAGCGGTTCGCGCCCGGCTTCGCCGACGTCGTGCTGGAGCGGGCGGCGCGCTCACCGGCGCAGACCGAGCGTGAGAACGCCAGCCTCGTCGACGGCGACCTCGGCGGCGGCTCCTACGAGCTCGACCAGCAGCTCCTCTTCCGGCCCGACCCGCGCCTCTGCCGCTACCGCGCCCCGCTGAGCGGCCTCTACGTCGCCGGCGCCTCGGTTCACCCGGGCGGCGCGGTGCACGGCATGAGCGGCCGCGGCGCGGCGCGCGCGCTGCTGCGAGACCGCCGCCTGCGCCCGTGGCGGACGCTCGGCGCCCGCCCGCTCTCCGGCTAGGAGGGCGGCGCCGGCGCGCTGCTGCCCTGGACCTCGCCCTCGGCCGCGCTGCCGCGCGGCGGCAGCGGCCCGTCCGGGATCGGCTCCTCGCCCTCCGCGAGCGCCTTCAGCCGTCTCAGCGACTCGGCGTTGCGCAGCTTGATCAGCGGGTCGGTGAGCGGGTTGAAGAAGAGCCGGCTGCGTGAATCGGCGGCGACCTCGTCCATCTCGACGCGCGTGCCGCCGGCGGTCGCGGTCAGCCGCAGCGTCACGTATGCGACCGCGAGCGGCCGCGTCATCACGCGCAGTCTCAGCAGCCGCGGCCGGTCGCTCTCGACCACCTCGGAGGAGTCCTTCAGCGTCAGCGGCCCGATCCCGACGGCGTGGTCGAAGGCGCTCCCGCGCGCCGGCCAATCGGCGTCGGCGCGCCGGATCGTGCGCGATCCGACGACCCAGCGGGCGTAGGAGCGCGGCTCGGCCAGCACGGCGAAGACGGCCTCGGGCGGAGCTTCGACGTCGATCTCGTTGTGCGCCATGCTCCGACAGGTGCCCGCTCGGGCACGTTGCCAAGCGGGCCGGTCAGTGCGGGCGCGCCGCCGTCAGACCGCCGCGGCGACCGGCGCCGGCTCGGCCTCCTCCGGCTCCGCTGTCACCGCTTGCCGCGGTCCCGCTCCCGGCCCGTCGCGCAGCACCAGCAGCGCGACGGCGAGCGCCGCGACCGTCAGCCCCGCGGCGACGAGGAACGCGAGGTGGTAGCCGCCGGTCAGGGCGGCGGCGGTCGACTCGCCGGCCGCTCTGAGCGTGTCGGTGCGGGTCGCCGACAGCGTCGCCAGCACCGCCAGCCCGAGCGCGCCGCCGACCTGCGCGGTCGTGTTGACGAGGCCGGAGGCGAGCCCGGCGTCCTGCGGCGTCGCGCCCGACATCGCGAGGTTCATCAGCGCCGGGAAGCAGAGCCCGGCGCCGGTGCCGAGCAGCACCGTCACGGGCAGCACGTCGACGACGAAGCGGCCGTCGACCGGCGCACGGCCGAACAGCAGCAGCGCCAGCGCGATCAGCACCAGCCCGGGCAGCAGCGTCGCGCGCGCGCCGAAGCGCGTCACGAGCCGCTCCGAGTAGCGGATCGACAGCGCCGCCATCACGACCGTCGTCGGCAGGAAGGCGAGCCCGATCTCGAGCGGGTCGTAGCCGAGCACGCGCTCGAGGTAGAGCGAGCCGAGGAAGAAGGTGCTCATCATCCCGGCGACCGCCAGGATCTGCACGGCGTTGGCGCCGGAGACGTTGCGCGAGCGGAAGATCCGCAGCGGGACCAGCGGCGTGCGCGCGGTCGCCTCGCGCGCGACGAAGCCGGCCAGCAGCGCCAGCGCGAGCGCGCCGAGCAGCAGCGTCGGGGCGGCGCCCCAGCCCTCCTCGGCGGCCGGCCCGACGATCGTGTAGACGCCGGCCATCAGCGCCGCGGTGATCAGCAGCGCGCCGAGCGCGTCGGCGCCGGCGTCGAGGCCGATCCCCTCGTCGTCGTGCAGCAGGCGCGCGGCGAGCGTCGCCGTCACGACCGCGATCGGCACGTTGATGAAGAAGATCCAGTGCCACGAGATCGCCTCGGTCAGCAGCCCGCCGGCGAGCAGGCCGACGGCGCCGCCGGCCGACGCGACGAAGGCGTAGATGCCGATCGCCTTCGCCTGCTCGCGCGGCTGCGGGAACATCGTCACGATCATCCCGAGGATCACGGCGGAGGTCATCGCGCCGCCGGCGCCCTGCACGAAGCGGGCGGCGACGAGCATCCCCGACGACTGCGCGACGCCGCACAGCAGCGAGGCGCCGGTGAAGACGAGCAGACCGGCCATGAAGACGCGCTTGCGGCCGATCATGTCGCCGACGCGGCCGGCCAGCAGCATCAGCGCGCCGAACGCGATCAGGTAGGCGTTGACGACCCAGGCCAGGCCCGACTGCGAGAAGCCGAGGTCGTCCTGGATCGAGGGCAGCGCGACGTTCACGACGGTTGCGTCGAGCACGATCATCAGCATCCCCGTGCAGAGCACGTAGAGCGCGGCCCAGCGGCGCGGGTCGCCCGCGGCTGCGGCGTCGACGGTGGTCTGGGCGGTGTCGGCGGCCGTGCTCATCTCGCCTCCAGCACCGACAGGACGTTGCCGGCCGGATCCTTGAACCAGGCGATCAGCGGGCCGCCGCCGCGGAAGATCCCCTGCGCGTCGGTCTCCATCTCGCTGCCCTCGTAGCGCTCGAACTGGACGCCGCGCGCGGTCAGGCCGGCGACGGCGGACTCGATCTCGTCGACGGGGAAGTTGAGGATCGTGAAGGTCGCCGGCACGTGGTCGGCCTTCGGGTAGACGATCGTGTCGCGGTCGCCGGCGATGTGCAGCGTCAGGATCCCCATCTCGCCCTGGCTGACGCGCAGGCCGAGCGTCTCGCCGTAGAAGGCGCGTGCGGCGTCGATGTCATCGACGGAGAAGCCGCTGAACGCTCTCGTGTTCTCGAACATGGTGGTCCCTCCACTGCTGCATTGGTCTGGTCGACGGCGCCCGCCGTCGAGCGCGAACAGGCGCCGGCCGGCGAGCGCGATGCCGTGGGCATGCGTCTGCGTCATGGAGGACAAGACGCGCCGCGGCACCGAAACTCATCGGCGGCTGCGCGTCAGCGCGCCAGGAAGCGTCGCTCGATCCCGTCGAGCACCGTGTCGAGCGCGAGCGCGAAGGTCTCCTCCCGGCTCCGTCGGTGACCGGCCGGGAAGACCTCGGCCATCAGCGGGAAG
>DATIOB010000349.1:0-8725 GCA_035473605.1 Conexibacter sp. | reverse complement strand
GGCGACGCTGATCCGCTGCCAGTCGCGCACGCGCCCGTCGTCGCAGGCGACCGCGTCGAGGCCGGCGACCGTCGTCGCCGTGTACGCGGTGCCGTCGCAGGCTGCGACGGGGTCGGGGGTCGCCGCGGAGGCCGTCGAGGCGGCCGAGAGGAACGAGATCAGCAGGGCGGCGGCAAGGCCCAGCGCGCGCGTGACGGTGGTCGACATCGACCCCGTTGTCGGCGGGCTGTCAACAAGACTTGAGCAGGCGCGCGGCCGCTCTGACCTGGCACCTCGAAGCGGTGTTGGAGCAAGGCCGGCCGGAACGAAAGACGCCGGAAAACGGAGACGGGCCGGACCGTCCATGGACGGTCCGGCCCGTTCGTTCCAGCGGGGACGCGGGAAGCGTTACGCGGCGACCGGCTCCGACACCGGGCTCGGCTCGATCGTCAGCTCGATCTCGCCGTCGGCGTCGGCGGCGGTGACGCGGTCGCCCTCCTTCAGGCGGCCTTCGACGATCGCCTTCGTCAGCACCTTCTCCAGCGTGCGGCGCACGTGGCGCTGCAGCGGGCGGGCGCCGTACTGCGGGTCGAAGCCCTCGCGCGCCAGGCGTGCGATCAGCTCCCGCTCGACGTCGAGCGAGATCTCGCGCTCGTCCTCCAGCCGGGCCTCGACCCGGCCGACGATCAGCTCGCCGATCCGCTCGATCTGCTCGGCGCTGAGCGCGTCGAAGACGACCAGCTCGTCGATGCGGTTGACGAACTCGGGCAGGAAGGCGCCCTTCGCCGCCGCGAGCATCCGCTCGGAGGCCTCTTCGCGGTTCAGCTCGCCGCCCTCGGCGGCGGTGAAGCCGATGCCGCGCTTCTTCGCGCCGCCGGCGCCGAGGTTCGACGTCATCACCAGGATCGTGTTGGTGAAGTCGACCGTGCGGCCCTCGCCGTCGGTCAGCCGTCCGTCGTCCATCAGCTGCAGCAGCACGTTCCAGACCTCGGGGTGCGCCTTCTCGATCTCGTCCAGCAGCACGACGCTGTACGGGCGCCGGCGCACCGGCTCGGTCAGCTGACCGCCGTCGCCGTAGCCGACGTAGCCGGGCGGCGATCCGATCAGCCGCGCGACCGTGTGCGGCTCGCGGAACTCGGACATGTCGATCCGCACGAGCGAGCGCTCGTCGCCGAACAGCCGCTCCGACAGGGCCTTCACCAGCTCGGTCTTGCCGACGCCGGTCGGGCCGAGGAAGAGGAAGCTGCCGACCGGGCGGTCGCCCTCCGACAGGCCGACGCGGGCGCGCCGGATCGTGTCGGCGACGACCTCGACGGCCGCCTCCTGCCCGATCACGCGATCGTGCAGATCGGACTCCAGCTGCTGCAGCTTCTCCAGCTCGCCCTCGACCAGCTCGCCGACCGGGATCCCGGTGCGCGTCGCCACGACCGCGGCGACGTCGGTCTCGGTGACCGCCAGGCCGCCGACCGGCCGCTCGCCCGCTCCGGACGCGCCGGCCTCGACCGGCTCCAGCACCTCGATCTGCTGCTCCAGCCGCGCGATCCGCGTCTTCAGCTCCGACGCGTCCTCGTACGCCTCCGCGTCGACGGCGGCCTGCTTCTCGGCCTGCAGGTGCTCCAGCTCACGCCGCAGCTTCACGACGTCGCTGCGCTCACCGTTCAGGTGCACGCGCGCGGAGGCCTGGTCGATCAGGTCGATCGCCTTGTCGGGCAGGTGGTACTCGGTCACGTAGCGATCCGACAGCCGCGCCGCGGCCTCGAGCGCCGCGTCGGCGATCTTGACGCCGTGGTGCTGCTCGTACGCCGGCCGCAGCCCGCGCAGGATCGCGACCGTCGCCTCGACGCTCGGCTCGTCGACGTGGACCGCCGCGAACCGGCGCGCCAGCGCGCCGTCCTTCTCGATCTTGCGGTACTCGGCCAGCGTCGTCGCGCCGACGACGCGCAGCTCGCCGCGCGCCAGCAGCGGCTTCAGCAGGTTGGCGGCGTCCATCGCGCCCTCCGCCCCGCCCGCGCCGACGATCGTGTGCAGCTCGTCGATGAACAGCACGACCTTGCCGTCGGAGTCGACGACCTCCTGCAGCGCCGTCTTCAGGCGCTGCTCGAACTGGCCGCGGAACTGCGCGCCGGCGACCATGCCGCCGAGGTCGACCGCGACGATGCGGACGTCGTGCAGCGTCTCGGGCACCTGGTGCTGAGCGATCCGCAGCGCCAGACCCTCGGCGATCGCGGTCTTGCCGACCCCGGCCTCGCCGATCAGGACGGCGTTGTTCTTGCGCCGACGGGCCAGCACCTCGATCGTCTGCTCGATCTCGTCGTCGCGCCCGATCACCGGGTCGATGCGGCCGTTGCGCGCATCCTCGGTCAGGTCGCGGCCGAACTGGTCGAGCGTCGGCGTCTTGGAGCCGCCGTCGTCGCCGCTGCCGTGAGCGGTCGCGACGCCGCGCTGGTTGGGCGCCCACGCCGGACCGGCCTGCGGGAGACCGCCGCCGCGCGAGACGCGCGGGAAGCCGCGCTCGCCACGCTCGTCGTCAGCCGGCGGGAAGGCGCCGAACGGGCTCGGCCGACGCGGGTCGCGGCTGCCGCCGCCGGCGGCGGGGCCGGCCAGCAGCGTGCGGGCGCACGTCTCGCAGAGCGCGCCATCGACGCGCTGGCCCTGCGCGGACCAAGCGACCGGAACGGTCCCCGGACGCTTCCCGCAGACGGCGCAGGAGTCCGCGCCGCCGGTGCTGGAATGCTCGTGGTTCGCCATTGGAATCTCGGTTCTCTCTCTGAAGGGATCTCAGTTGTGAGGACTCAGATTACCAGATGTATTTGCATGTGCAACTATCTGTGAGCGCCTGCACACAGATGGCGACGCGCCAGCGCCGAGGCGAGGTACGTCCACTGTAGGAAGGCCGCGGTGAGGCGGCCGAGGGCCCCGCTCAGTCGAGGAAGGTCGCCGTCGCCCGCACGTCGGCGGCGACGGCGCGCAGCTGCTGCGCGATCGCCGTGCCGTGGCGCGGCAGGCGGCTGCCGACGACGTCGGCGGCCAGCTCGAGGTCGCGTGCCAGCCAGTCGAGCGGGAAGCCGCGTGACTCGAGCACGCGCGCCAGCCAGGCGACCTGCGCGCCGAGGTCGACGAAGCCGTCGTGCGCTCCCAGCGCCCACACCAGCACGTGCTGGCAGTCGTGCGTGCACCACGCCTGCGCGTGCTCGCCGTAGCGCTCGACGTAGGCGGGCGTCTCGACGAGGAAGCGGGCGCTCGTCTCGCGTGCGAGCGCGCGCACGTCGACCCACCGGCCGTCGAGCATCACCTCGGCGGGCGGCTGGCTGCCGCCCGGCGGTCCGGGTCGGCGCTCGGTGGGGGCCTGGTCCGGCACGGCGGCGATCCTAGCCATCCGCTCCACGCGGCCGAGGTCTGTCTGCGGACCTGCGCGACGACCCGCCATGGCTAGCATCCGCCCCCGATGACCGCCGCCGACCGCGCCCCAGACGACGACGCGATCGCGGCCGTCCGCGCGCGCTACGTCGATGCGCTGCTCGACGGCAACGCGATCGCCGCCCGCGCGCAGATCGACGAGGCGCTGACGCTGCTGCCGGCCGCCGAGGTCTACCTGCAGCTCGTCGGCCCCGCGCTGCACATCGTCGGCGAGGCGTGGGAGCGGGCCCGCGCGAGCGTCGCCGAGGAGCACCTCGCGACGAGCGTCAGCGAGGTCGTGCTGGCGGATCTCGCGGGGCGGCTGGAACGGGCGCCGCGCCGCAACCGCACCGCGATCGTCGCCTGCGGCCCGGGCGAGATGCACGCCGTCGGCAGCCGCATCGTCGCCGACTTCCTCGACGCCGACGGCTGGGACGTCCTGCACCTCGGCGCGATGACGCCGGGACAGGCGCTCGCCGAGTTGGTCGTCGCGCGCAACGCCGCCGTCGTCGCGATCTCGGTCGCGCTGCCGACGCGGATCCCCGAGGTCGCCGAGACAACCCGGCTGCTGCGGGCGCTGCCGTTCGCGCCGGTCGTCGCGGTCGGCGGCCAGGCGTTCGGCGGCAGAGCCGAGCTGGCGCTGCGGGCCGGCGCCGACGTCGTCGCCGCCTCGCCGCCGGAGCTGGTCGGCCGGCTCGGCGAGCGCTTCGCGCGCGGCTAGGGCGTCGGGGTCGCGCCGGGCGTCGTGCTCGTGCCGGGCGTCGTCGCGGCGCCGGGCGTCGGGGTCGCGCCGGGCGTCGTCGCCGTGCCGGAGGCGCTGTCGGGCACGATGACGGTGCGGCCGTCGGCGAGTCTGTAGACGGTCCCCAGTCTCTCGCCCTGGCCGACCACTCTCTCCCCCGGTCTCAGCTCGATCGTTCTGACCGTCTCGCCGGCTCTCGTCACGATCGAGCCCGCCGGCGCGCTGTTTCTGGGCTGCGTTCTGTTGACCAGCTCGTCGGTCAGGTTGAGCGAGGAGAGCGACGACAGCAGGAACGCGATCGACAGCACGATGCCGAGGTCGAAGAGGTTGACGAGCCCGTCGAGCGGGTCGCCGGCGCGGTCCTCGCGCGAGCGGGCGCGAGCGCGGATCGTCGGCTGGCCGGGTGCGCCGCCGGGCGGGCCGTAGCGCGTCACGCCGACTGCTCCGCCGACAGCTTCTCCGCCGCCGACTCCATCCCGACGCTCTGGCGCGGATGCGTGTGCAGCGGCGCCGCCGGGGCCGCGTAGGTCGCCAGCTGCGCGTTGACGTACTCGACGTCGGAGTAGTCCTGGTCGTACATGCGGTCGCGCACGAGCGAGACGGCGAAGGCGATCGCGCCGACGAGCAGGCCCGCGACGGTGACGCTGAAGGCGACGCGGAGGTCGTCGGTGAGCCGCTCGACGTCGCCGTCGCCGAGCGCGGCGAGCGCCGGCGAGAGCGGGATCAGCGTGCCCATCAGGCCGAGCGCCGGGCCCATCCGCACGAGGATGCGGGTCCGCTCCAGCCGCTTGACCGAGCGGTAGTCGTACTCGGCGAGCCGCTTGGCGATGCGGTTGGCGGCGTCGGGATGGTCGCGCTGCTCGACGATCGCCTCCAGCGCCGCGTTCATCGCGTCGTTGTAGCCGACGCTTCTGACCGCGCGCAGGGCCGTCGCTCTGTCGCCGGCCGCGAGCGCCTCGCGCGCGAGGTCGACGGCGTGCTCGGTGCGCGCGACGCTGCGGACGCGGCGCCGGCGCACCTCGGCGAGCAGGCTGCCGACCTCAGCGATCGCGACGATCAGCGCGAGCACGGAGCCGATCAGCACCGGGTAGCGCAGCGCGTCGGAGATCTCGAAGAGGATGTTTTCGATCGTCATGGTCTGAAGTACGGGAGCGTCGTGCGGGATTCGAGCCCCCATCCAAGCACGACGAGCACCAGCAGGCCGAGCGCCACCCACACGCCGGTCGGCACGTGCAGCGCGCCGTCGGCCGTCGGCGGCTTCGTCAGCTTCGCCAGGTCCTGGTCGGCCGGCGTCACCGCGGCGCTCGGCACGACCGGGACGCCGGAGGCGGAGGCGGAGGCGAGCAGGTAGCCGTCGACGGTCTCGCCCTGCGGCAGCTCGGGCGCCGCTCTTCTGGCCGGCGCTCTTCTCGCCGCTCGTCTGACGGGCGGGCTCGGCGCCGGGTCGAGCGTCGCCGGCGGGGTCGCGGCTGCGACGGGCGGCGTGTAGCCGCTGCCGGAGTCGCTGCTGTAGCTGCCGTCGTCGTAGGTGTCCTGCACGTCCGGAGCGTCGGGCGCGGCGTCGTCGGGCGCCTCCTCCTGCGGCGCGTCTCTGACGCCCTTGCCTCTGCCGCCGGCCGTTCTGCCGGCGTTTCTCTCCTCCTCGGGCGCGTAGCCGTCTCTGACTCTCTCTCTGGAGAGGATCTCGACCGTCGTGAACGCCGCGAGGTTGCCGCCGACGATCTTGCCGTCGACGTAGAAGGTGACGGTCACGTTGTACGTGCCGCGCGTGGGGAATCTGTGCTCGATGACCGCGTCCTGCGTTCTGAAGCGCGTGCCGGAGGCGTCGTTGAAGTACCACTCGTAGGTCACCGTCGCCGGGTCGACGCCGGGCGGCACCGTCGCCGCGAAGCGCAGCTTCTGCCCGACCCACACGCTCGACGCCGACGCCGTCACGGCCGGCTCCTGGCGCAGGTTGATCTTCACGACGTGGTCGACCGACGGCACGACGACCAGTCCCGCCTCCGCGTGGGTCGCCCCGCGCACCAGCTTGATCGTGCCGTCGGTGTCCTGGAAGATGCCGGCCGCCATGCTCTCCTCGGGCATCAGCGACTGACCGCTGACGAGCAGATCGCTGTCGCCGGCGCGCGGGACCGCGACCGAGCTGTACGTCGTCATCTCGACGCCGAGCAGTCTGAGGATCGTTCTGAGCGAGACAGAGGCCATCGCGGGGCGCTGCCCGTTGGCGCCGTCGGGCACGTCGAAGGCGCGCGGCGCGAGGTGGTCGAGCAGTCTCGACCAGGGAATCGTCAGCGGCGCGGCGGCCGGGTCGGCCGGCTGGACCGAGACGATCGGATCCTCCACGGTTCCCACCAGCGGGGCCTCCTGTGCCTGCGCGGGCACCGCGCAGGCGATCAGCAGCGCCGCGAACGCCAGCAGCGCGCGCAGCGGATGCTGGCGGGCCGTGGCACGGAGACGGTCGGTCGAACAGCGCATGAGCGGTGACGCGCAGGCCGTCGCAACAGCGCCGCGTCACCGCAACCTTACTACGGATTAGGCGTCCCTAAGAGGGGTCGGACGACCGCCGGCGCGGACGAACACCCAGCTCTTGAGCGCGACGTAGCGGGTCACCGTCGCCGCCAGGCCGGCGATGACGAGCACGCTCAGCTGCACCCACCCGGCGGGCTGGGCGTCGATCCCGTGCAGCGTCGCGAGCGCGCCGCTGGTCAGCGCCAGCGTCAGCACGAAGACGACGACGCCCTGCGCGTACTGCCGCACGCGCTCGGCGCCGCCGCGGATGCCGAAGGTCCAGCGGCGGTTGGCGGCCGTGTTGGCGACCGCGGTCGTGCCGAGCGCGACGACGTTGGCGACTGCCGCGCCGAGCGCGAGACCGCTGCTGAGCAGCACGAACAGCAGCGCGTAGGCGAGCGTCGAGGCGACGCCGACCGACATGAAGCGCACGACGGGGCTGTCGAGCAGCAGCCGCCAGACGCCGAGCAGGTCGGCCTTCGCGGTCGCGACGATGTCGACGCGCGAGTCGGGGTCGTCGACCCAGTCGACCGGCACCTCGTGGATCCGCAGGCCGCGCCGCTGCGCGAGCACCAGCAGCTCGGTGTCGAAGAACCAGCCGTCGTCGCGGACGTCGGGCAGCAGCGTCGCCAGCGCGTCCGCGCGGACCGCCTTGAAGCCGCACTGCGCGTCGCTGAAGCGGGCCCTCAGGACGGTGTGGAGGATCGCGTTGTAGGAGCGCGAGATCAGCTCGCGCTTGGGCCCGCGCACGACGCGCGCGCCGTGCGCCAGGCGCGTCCCGATCGCGACGTCGCTGTGGCCCGAGAGCAGCGGCGCCACCAGCGGCAGCAGCGCGCGCAGGTCGGTCGAGAGGTCGACGTCCATGTAGGCGACGACGCGCGCGCCGGAGGCCGACCAGGCGGCCCGCAGCGCACGGCCGCGGCCCTTCTGCTGAAGGCGCATGTAGGCCACGTCGCGCAGCTCGGCGGCGAGCGCGCGGCCGATCCGCTCGGTCTCGTCGAGCGAGGCGTTGTCGGCGACGACGATCCGCCACGAGAACGGCAGCTCGGCGGTGAGGAAGCGGTGGAGGCGCCGCACGCAGGTCTCGAGCGTCGCCTGCTCGTTGTACACGGGGACGACGATCTCGACCTGGGGCGCCGAGGTGACGATTGACATGCGACCAGCGTCGGGGCCGGCCGTGCGAGCCGCGTGGGCGCTCGCTGGGGATTCACTGAGGAGCGTCATATGGACCACACCCGGTGTGGTCCATATGACGCTGCTCGCCTACCTCGACGGCAGCGCGACGGTGAACTCGGCGCCGCCGCCGGGGGCGTTGCGGGCGCCGACGGTGCCGCCGTGGGCGTCGACGATCCCAGCGACGATCGCGAGCCCGAGGCCGGCGCCGGCCTGGCCGCGCGTACGGCCGCCTTCGGCGCGCCAGAAGCGCTCGAACAGCTCGGCCGGATCGATCTCCGGCGGGAGGCCGGGGCCGTGGTCGCGCACGATCAGGCGCGTCGTGCCGGCGGCGCCCTCAGCCGCCTCGACGGCGACCTCGATCGGCGTCCCCTCCGGCGTGTGCACGAGCGCGTTCCGAAGCAGGTTGGCCAGCACCTGACGCAGCTGCGAGGCGTTGCCCTCGACGAGCGCGCGGCCGCCGCTCGGCAGCTCCAGCGTCAGCTCGCGCGACGGCGCCGCGGCGCGCGCGTCGTCGACGGCGTCGCGCGCGAGCGCGGCGAGGTCGACCGGGCCGTGCTCGGCCTCGCGCACCTCGTCCAGGCGCGCGAGCGCGAGCAGGTCCTCGACCAGCACGCCCATCCGCGTCGCCTCCTCCTCGATCCGCCGCATCGCCTTCTCGGTGTCCTCGGGCGAGCGCGCGGCGCCGATCCGAAACAGCTCCGCGTAGCCGCGGATCGAGGAGAGCGGCGTGCGCAGCTCGTGCGAGGCGTCGGCGAGGAACACGCGCAGCCGCTCCTCGCTCTGGCGCCGCTGCTCGAAGGCGACCTCGAGCCGGTCGAGCATGCCGTTGAAGGCGAGGCCGAGCCTGCCGACCTCGCTGCGCGGGTCGGTCGCCGCGACGCGCTGGGAGAGGTCGCCGCCGGCGATCTTGCCGGCCGTGTGGGT
>DATIOB010000348.1:0-7368 GCA_035473605.1 Conexibacter sp. | reverse complement strand
CGTGGCCGCCCGCCACGCCGACCCGCACATCCGCGATCCGCCCGCGGCCGTCGAGCAGCAGCGAGCCCGGCTCCGTGAGGCGGCCGTCGACGAGCAGGGAAGCGCAGGAGATCGTGGTCATGACGTGAGTGTGCGGCGAGCGGCGTTGGAGCGGCATCTGCCGGAGCCGGTTCGAGCGGACCGACTTGACAGCCGCACCTCTCCTCCGACAGGATTCATTATAACATCCTATCGACATCCCCTCTGGCCTCGGATCGACCGCGGCACGGATGAGGGGCGATCACCGAGGGAGAGGGCTGTGAGAAGAACGTCCCGATATCTCGCGCTGCTGCTGCTGGCGGTCTGCGCGGTCGCGTTCGCCGCCTGCGGCGGTTCCGGCGACGACGACAACGGGGGCACGACCGCGAGCGGGGGAGGCTCCGGCGAGAAGGTCAAGATCTCGTTCCTGACGCACTGGGCGCCGGAGACGGTCACCGCCTTCGAGAGAGTCACGGCCGCCTACGAGGCCGACCACCCCGGCGTCGAGGTCGAGATCCGCGCGGTCCCGTTCGCCGACCTGCTGACGACGCTGCGCTCGCAGGCCGGCGGCGACAACGGGCCGACGATGGCCAGCATCTACGACCTCTGGCTGCCCGAGCTGGTGCGCGACGGCGTGCTCTCCAGAGCGCCCGCCGCGAATCAGTCGGAGGTCGAGGCCGAATGGCCGGCCAACCTCGCCGCCGCCGCGAGCGTCGACGGCGCCGCCTACGGCTACCCCAACGAGGTCGACCTCTACGCGCTCAACTACAACACCAGGCTCTTCAGAGCGGCCGGCATCGACGGTCCGCCGGCGACCTGGGACGAGCTGGTCGAGGACGCGAAGAGACTGACCGTCCGCGACGGCGACCGCATCACGCAGCAGGGCTTCGGCCTGATCAGCTCGTGGGCCGCCGGCACCGTCCACCCGTGGACCTCGCTGCTCTACTCCAACGGCGGCGAGCTGATCGACTCGGGCGGCAGAGCGGTGCTCGACTCGCCGCAGGCCGGCGAGGCGTTCGAGCTGGTCGACGAGCTGGCCAACGGCGCGAAGGTCTCCAGCGCGCAGATGAGCACGGCCGACGCGAACACGACCGGCCCCTACCTGGAGAACTTCGTCTCCGGCAAGACGGCGATGATCATCATGGCCAACTGGTGGGAGTCGGCGCTGAGAGCCGGCATGAGAGACGCCTTCAGAGACGTCGCGACCGCGCCGATCCCGGTCGGCCCCAGCGGCGACGCCGCGCACTCCGTCTCCTACTCGTGGATGACGGTCGTCAACGGCAAGGCCGGCGACGCCGAGCAGGCCGCGGCGTGGGAGTTCCTCGCCTACCTCAACGGCCCGGACTCGGGCGAAGAAGGCCACAGCGCGATGGCCGCGCTGCTGCAGTCGATGGGCATCCTGCCCTCGCGCACCTCCGACCTGGAGGCGTACAGAGGCGACCTCGACCGCGACTTCCTGAAGGCGTACGTCGAGGAGCTGCCGAACGCGAAGCCGTTCCCGATCGTGCTCGGCGGCCAGGAGTTCACCGAGGCGCTGCAGAGAAACCTGGAGGCCCTGCAGGCCGGCCAGATGAGCGCCGGCGACGCGCAGGAGCGCTCGCAGGCGGACGCGGAATCGGTCCTGGAGACCGCCGCGGGATAGACCGCCGGCAGGTGACGGGAGCCGTGCGTGCAATCAAGCGCACGGCTCCCGTTCCGCCGCTCGATTGGACGTACACCTGATGCGAATCGCACGACAAAATTGGTGGACCGCCGGCTTCCTCGCGCCGAGCGTCGGCCTGATCGGGATCTTCGTCCTGATCCCGATCGCGCTGACCGTGTGGCTGTCGCTGCACAGATGGTCGACGGCGACGCCGTTCGGCGACGCCGAGTGGGTCGGACTCGACAACTTCGACGCGCTGTTCGGGGGCGACCTCGTCGGTCGCGACTTCCGCCAGGCGCTGCGCAACACCTTCGTCTACGCGGGCGTCTCGATCGCGCTGCTGATCCCGCTCTCGATCCTCTTCGGCACGATCGTCCACCGCGCCGCGGTGCGCGGCACGACGCTGCTGCGGACGGTCCTGTTCGCGACCTACACCGTCCCGATGATCGCGGTGGCGATCGTCTGGTCGAAGCTCTACTCGCCGACGGAGGGCCCGGTCAACCAGGCGCTCGGCTGGTTCGGCATCAGCCCGCAGCCGTGGCTGTCGGACACGAGCAGCGCGCTCATATCGCTCGTCTTCCTCAACGTCTGGCAGCAGCTCGGCTACTTCACCGTGCTCGTCGTCGCGGGGCTGACGCAGATCCCGCCGTCGGTCTACGAGGCGGCCGCGCTCGACGGCGCCCGCAACGTCAAGCTGCTGTTCCGCATCACGCTGCCGCTGCTGCGGCGCACGCTGCTCTTCTGCGTCGTGATCGCGCTGATCAACGCGATCCAGGTCTTCGAGCCGGTCGCGACGATCACCCAGGGCGGCCCGGTCGGCGCCACCAACGTCCTCACCTACCACATCCGCGAGGTCGGAATCGAGCGCTCGCAGGGCGGCCTCGCCTCCGCGATGGCGGTCACGCTGCTGCTCGCGCTGGTCGTCGTCGTGACGCTCGTGTTCGCGCTGATGCGCAAGGGAGACGATCGATGAGCAACCGCATCGGCTTCACCCGCCGCGCGGCGCTGCTGAGCTTCATGCTGCTCGCCTGCGTGATGGCGGCCTTCCCGATCCTGTGGATGGTCGCGACCGCCTTCAAGACGCCCGAGGACTCGCTGCAGACGCCGCCCGTCTGGATCCCCGGCAGCCCGACGACCGACGCCTTCGGCGCCGTCAGCGACGTGATCGACATCCCGCGCAGCTTCCTCAACTCGGCGCTGATCGCGGGCCTCACGACGACCGGCATCCTGCTGACCAGCCTGCTCGCCGGCTACGTCTTCGCGAAGTACCGCTTCCGCGGCAAGAACGTCCTCTTCGCGGTGTTGATCTCGACGATGTTCCTGCCGCCGATCGTGACGCTGATCCCGCTCTTCCGGATCGTCACGCAGATGGGGCTCGACGCGAGCCTCGCGGGCGTGATCGTGCCGAACCTCGCCAACGCCTTCGGCATCTTCCTGATGCGCCAGTTCATCGCCGGCGTGCCCGACGAGCTGATCGAGGCGGCGCGCCTGGACGGCGCGAGCGAGCTGCGGATCGTCTTCCGCATCATCGCGCCGAACGTGCTGCCGGCGCTCGCGGCGCTGGCGATGTTCGCCTTCGTCTACCACTGGAACAGCTACCTGTGGCCGCTGACGGTCCTGCAGGGCAACGAGCAGGCGTCGCCGATCGTGATCTCGCTCGCGCGCCTGCTGACCTACACCGGCTCGGCCGCGAACACGCCGCAGGTGATGGCCGGCGCGACGCTCGCGGTGCTGCCGCCGCTGATCCTGTTCGTGATCCTGCAGCGCTTCTTCGTCAACACGATGTCGCGCTCGGGGATGACCGGATGAGCGCCGTGCTCGGCATCGACCTCGGCGGCACGCGCCTGCGCGCGGCGTGGTCGCAGGCGCCCGGCGAGCAGCCGCGGCCGCTCGGCGAGGAGCCGGCGCCGCGCAGCGCGCAGGAGCTGGTCGCGCGCGTGGCGGCGCACGCCCAGGCTGCGGCTGCCGCCGCCGACGGCGCCGCTCCGGCCGCGATCGGCGTGACGATCCCCGGCCTCGTCGACGGCACCGTCTGCCGCTGGGTGCCGAACCTGCCGTACCTCGACGGCGTCGACCTCGCGGCGCTGCTGGCGCCCGCGGGCGGGCCGCGGACGCAGGTCGTCGCCGGCAACGACGCGCAGCTCGCGCTGCTCGCCGAGACGACGAACGGCGCCGCTGCCGGGACCCGGGATGCGATCCTCGTCGCCGTGGGGACCGGAATCGGGTCGGCCGTGCTCAGCCAGGGACGGATCGCGCGCGGCGCCAACGGTGGCGCCTGCTCGTTCGGCTGGGCCTGCGCCGACCTCGCCGACCCCGGCGACGAGCGGCTCGGCTGGCTCGAGCGGCAGGCCTCCGGCAGCGCGCTCGACGCGCTCGGCGCGACGCTCGACCCGCCGCGCGACGGCCCCGGCCTGATCGCCGCGGCACGCGCCGGCGACGACGTCGCGCTGGCGGCGCTGGAGCCGGCCGTCGCGGCGCTCGGCGCGACGCTCGCGGGCGCCGTCGCGCTGCTCGACCCCGAGGTCGTGCTGCTGGCCGGCGGCGTCGCCGCCGCGACCGACGTGCTGGAGCCGCTGCTGCGGGCGCAGCTCGCGCCGCGGCTGCCGCGACACCTTCGCGACGTGCCGGTGCGCGCCGGCGCGTTCGGACCCCGCGCCGGCATCGCCGGCGCCCTGATCGCCGCGCACAGCGGCCCGACCTGGTGGGAGCTTCGACCATGAGCGCAGGAACGCCGCCGCTCGGCCCGTTGGACCGCAGTCGCCCGGAGCCGCTCTGGCATCAGCTCGCCGAGGCGCTGCGCGCCCGCATCACCGCCGGCGAGTGGGGCGCGGGCTTCCAGATCCCGACCGAGGACCAGCTCTGCGAGACCTTCGGCGTCTCGCGCATCACGGTCCGACAGGGGGTCCGCCAGCTCGAGTCCGAGGGGCTGCTGCGACGCGACCAGGGCCGCGGCACGTTCGTCCGCGACGCGCGCCTGATCGCCGGCGACTCGGGCCTCACCAGCTTCACCCAGGAGGTCGTGCGGCTCGGTGCCAAGGGCACGTCGCGGCTGCTGTCGGCGACCGTCGTGCCGGCGAGCGAGGCGGTCGCGGCCGCACTCGGGATCGGCGAGGGCGACGACGTCAACAGGATCCGCCGGCTGCGGCTCGGCGACGACGAGCCGATGGGCGTGCAGACCGCGCACGTGCGGATCGACCGCGCGCCCGACCTCCACATCGCCGACGACGACGACGCGTCGCTCTACGAGCGGCTGCGGACCGTCTACGGGATCGTCCCGAGAGAGGCGGTCGAGGTCTACCGCGTCGGCTCGGCCGATCCCGAGGACGCGTCGATCCTGAAGATCGCCGCCGGCACCCCCGTCTTCGTCGTCGAGCGCACCACGCACGACCACGACGGTCCGTACGAGTTCACCGTCTCCACGATGCGCGGCGACAAGTACGAGATCCGCTCGACGCTCCGCACCTTCTAGTCCCACCCCCGGAAAGGACCCACCCTCTCATGTCGAACCTCTACCTCCCGCGACTCGTCGCGCTGCTCGAAAGAGCCGGCCAGGTCAACGCCGAGGCGTTCGAGCAGGCCGCCGACGCGATGGCGAGATCGATCGCCGACGGCGGTCTCGTGCACCTCTACGGCTCGGGCCACTCGGTCCTGCCGGCACAGGAGATCTTCCCCCGCTACGGCTCCTACGTCGGCCTCAACCCGCTGACCGACCCGCGCGTGATGTGGCACAACGTGCTCGGCGCCGGCGGCGTGCGCGAGCTGCTGTGGCTCGAGCGGACGGAGGGCTACGCCGACAAGTTCCTCGCCCACCAGCCGATCAACGCCGGCGACACGCTGATCGTCTTCGGCCACTCCGGCCGCAACGCCTCCGGCATCGAGACGGCGCTGTACGCGAAGGAGCGCGGTCTGTTCGTGATCGCGATCACCGCGAAGGCGATGCTCGACCAGCCGGCCAGACACTCCTCCGGCAAGCGCCTGCCCGACGTCGCCGACGTCGTGCTCGACACCTGCGCGCCGGTCGAGGACGCGATCGTCGACGTCGACGGCTGGTCGCGCCCGGTCGCCGGCTCCTCGACGGTGCTGGCGATGTCGCTCGCGCACGAGCTGGTCGCGCGCACCGCGACCGCGCTCGCCGCGCGCGGGGTCGAGATGCCGACCTTCGCCTCGCCGACGGTCCCCGGCGTCACGCTGACCGACACCGACGAGGTCTACGGCATCTACCGCGAGCGGATGATCGAGGCGCAGCGCAAGCACCTGCCCGCGTTCAAGGAGGCGATGAAGGGGTGAGCGCCGGCGTGCTCGGCGCCGCGATGGCGGCGGAGATCGGCGAGACGCCGGCCGTCGTCGATGCGGCGCTCGCCGCCGCGGGGGAGTGGACCGCGGCGCTGAGGGCGGCGCTGCCGGTCCCGCTGCGCGGCGTCGCGCTGACCGCGCGCGGCTCCTCCGACCACGCGGCCGCGTACGGCCGCGTGCTGCTGGAGCAGGCGCTCGGCGTGCCGGCGTGGTCGACGGCGCCGTCGATCGCGACCCGCTACGGGTTGGAGACGCGCCTCGACGGGGTGCTCGCGATCGCCGTCTCGCAGTCGGGCGCGACGCCGGAGATCGTCACCGCGCTGGAGCGCCAGCGCGCCGGCGGCGCGGTGACGATGGCGATCACCAACGACCCTCTGAGCCCGCTCGCGGCGGCTGCCGACGTGGTGGCGCCGCTGGGCGCCGGCGTCGAGACGGCGGTGCCGGCGACGAAGACGTTCACGGCGACGCTGCTGGCCTTCGCGCTGGCGGCGGCCGCGGTCGACAGGTCCGGCGGCGTCGCGCTCGACGCGTCCGCGGTGTCGGATGCGGTCCGCGCCTGCATCGAGGACGAGGCGGCCGTGCTGCCGCTCGCCGCGGTCTTGGCGTCCGCGGATGTCTGCGTCCATCTCGGCCGCGGGCCGCTGCTGCCGGTCGCGCGCGAGGCGGCGCTGAAGCTGATCGAGACGACCGGCACGGCGCAGCTCGCGTGGTCGACGGTCGACGTCCGCCACGGCCCGCTCGCGCTCGCCCGCCCCGACCGCCCGGTCGTGCTCCAGCACGCCCTCGGGCCGGTCAGCGACGACGCCCGCGAGGTCGTCGCGCTGCTGGCGGAGCGCGGCGTGCCGGTGCACGTCGTCGGCGACCCGCTGGACGCCGGCGGCGCGCGCGCCACGGCCGGCGGCGCCGCGGACGCGGGCGGTCTGCACGTCCCCGTGCGCGGCGACCTGCCGGAGCACCTGCGGCCGCTCGTGCACGCGGTGCGGCTGCAGCAGCTCTCGCTCGCCGTCGCACGCGCCCGCGGCGTCGACCCCGACCACCCCGCCGGCCTCTCGAAGGTGACGGCGACGGTCTGAACGACCGCCTGCGGCGACTAGCCTTCGCGGCAGTCGCTGCAGGCGCCGTGCAGCACGACGTCGTGCTCGTCGACGGCGAAGCTGAGCCGTCTGGAGACCTGCTCGATCGCCTGCTCCAGCGAGGGATCCTCGAACGGCTCGATCGTCCCGCAGTTGTCGCAGACGAGGTGATGGTGGTGATCGCCGTCGGGCTGGTGGCGCTCGTAGCGGGCGATCCCCTGGCCGACGTCGATCCGCTGCACCAGTCTCAGCTCGGTCAGCAGCTCGAGGATGCGGTAGACGCTGGCGCGGCCGACGGCGCGGCCGCCGACGCGGAGGCGGTCGTCGATCTCCTGCGCGGTC
>DATIOB010000347.1:0-2952 GCA_035473605.1 Conexibacter sp. | reverse complement strand
CGCGCTCGATGATCTCCAGCGCCTTGACCGGATCGAACCGCGGCAGCAACGTCAGCGTCGCGCCGGCGGCGGTCGCGACGTTCAGCGCACAGGTCTGCCCGAACGAGTGGAACAGCGGCAGCGCGCCGAGGATCACGTCGTTCTCGTCGACCTGGATCAACGTCTCAAGCGTCGTCTCGACGTTCGCGATCAGGTTCGCGTGCGACAGCTCGGCCCCCTTCGGATGCCCGGTCGTGCCCGATGTGTACAGCAGTACAGCCGTATCGTCGTCGGCCGGATCGCTGACGCCGTAGGCCGGATCGTGCGCGAACGCCTGCTGCGCGAAGTCGAGCCCGACCGATATGAACTCCGCCCCGGCCGCCTCGGCGCCCGGCTTCGCCTCGCCGGCGAAGTCGTGCCAGCCGAACAGCAGCTTGGCGCCGGAGTCCTCGACGTAGTACTTGACCTCGCGCTCCTTCAGCAGCACGTTCATCGGCACGACGATGCCGCCGGCGCGCAGGATCGCGTAGTAGATCGGCGGGAAGAACGGGACGTTCGGCAGCATCAGGCCGACGCGGTCACCGGGCTCGAAGCCCTTCGCCGCGAGCATGCCGGCGATGCGGGCGCTGCCCTCGGCGATCACCGCGTAGTTGAGCGCGACGTCGTCGAGCTTGACCGCGATCCGGTCGCCGTGCTTCTCGGCGGTGTCGACCAGAACGCTTGCCAGATTGCGCCCCATGCTGCCTCCCGTCTTCGATATCAGTGCCTGCGGCGGCTCACGTCGTCGACGCCTCCGCGCCCGACCCGATCGCGCGGGCGGGGGCCTCGCCCCACAGCTGCTCGAGTCGGTAGAACGCGCGCGTCTCCGGCGTGAAGAAGTGCACCACCACGTCGAGATAATCCATCAAGACCCACTGCGCTTGCGGCAGTCCCTCGACGCGGCGCGGCATCATGCCGTGCTCGCGCTTGAGGCGCTCGTGGACGGCGTCGTGGAGCGCCTTCACCTGGCGGTCGGTGTTACCCGTCGCGATCACGAAGTAGTCGGCGTAGCCGAGCACTCCGCGCAGGTCCAGCTCGACGATCTCGATCGCCTTTCTGTCGTCGGCGATCTCGGCGATCGCGGCGGCCAGCTCAGCTCCTGTCAGTTCCTGTTGTGTCATGTAGTCACCTCCCCCGCTGCACAGTAGAGCCCGTTGCGGTCGATCGCGTCGGCGACCGCGTCGGGCACGAGATAGCGGATCGGTCGCGCGGCGGCGACGCGCTCGCGCACGAGCGACGAGGAGACGTCGATCCGCGGCATGTCGAAGAAGGTCACGCGACCGGCGCCGGCCAGCGGCGCCAGCTCCCGCTCGATCGCCTCGCGCTTGGCGCCGACGCGCTCGGCGACGGCGAGCGTCGCCAGCTCCAGCACGGCCTCCGGCTCGCGCCAGCTCGGCAGGCTCGCGGCCATGTCGCCGCCGACGATGAACGTCAGCTCGTCCTGCGGATCGCGTTCGCGCAACAGACGCAGCGTATCGACCGTGTAGGACCGGCCCGGACGATCGAGCTCCGCGCGCGAGACGACGAAGCGCTCGTCGGAGCGGACGGCCGCCAGGCACAGCTCGTAGCGCGTGTCCGGCGAGGGGTCGCCGTCGCTCAGCTGCTTGTGCGGCGGCTCGCCGGCCGGCATCAGCACGATCCGGTCGAGGCCGAGCTGCGCGTGAGCCTCCTGCGCGCAGACGAGGTGTGCGAGATGCGGCGGGTTGAAGGTCCCACCGAGGATTCCGACGCGCATGCGGGGGCGCGGCGCCGGGTCAGCCGCGCACCTGACCGGTGCCCTCGATCAGGTACTTGAAGGTCGTCAGCTCGCGCACGCCGATCGGGCCGCGCGCGTGCAGCTTCTGGGTCGAGTTGCCGATCTCGGCGCCCATCCCGAACGCGCCGCCGTCGGTGAAGCGCGTCGAGACGTTCACGTAGACGCAGGCGGCGTCGACCTCGAGCTGGAAGGCGCGCGCCGACTCGGTCGAGCGCGTCACGATCGCCTCCGAATGGCCGGAGCCGTAGTGGCCGATGTGCGCGATCGCCTCCTCGCGCGAGTCGACGACCTTGACGGCGATCTTCAGCGCGAGGTACTCGGTCGCCCAGTCCTCGTCGGTCGCGGCCCCGAACGGCACGCCGGGACCGGCGAGCGCGCGCGCCCGCTCGTCGCCGCGCAGCTCGACGCCGGCGCCGTGCAGCAGCTGCGCCGCGCGCGGCAGGAACTCGGGCGCCGCCTCGGCGTGCACGAGCAGCGTCTCGAGCGCGTTGCAGACGCCGGGCCGCTGCGTCTTGCCGTTGAGCAGGATCGCCGCGGCCATCTCGAGGTCGGCGGAGGCGTCGACGTAGAGGTGGCAGTTGCCGGAGGCGGCATAGATGACCGGAACGGTCGCGACCGCCTTCAGCGCGTTCTTCAGCCCCTCGCCGCCGCGCGGGAAGATCAGGTCGACGACGCCGTCCTGCGTCGCCAGCTCGGCCAGCTCCTCGCGGCCGCCGCCGGCGACGAGCGAGATCGCGCCGGCGGGCACGCCGGCCTGCTCGGCCGTCTGCGCGGCGATCTCCGCCAGCACGCGGTTGGAGTGGATCGCGCTCGACGAGCCGCGCAGCACGATCGCGTTGCCCGACTTGAGCGCCAGCGCGGCCGCGTCGATCGTCACGTTCGGGCGCGCCTCGTAGACGACGGCGACGACGCCGAACGGCACGCGCACGCGCCGCACGTCGACGCCGTTGGGCAGGCGGTGGCCGTCGAGCGTCTCGCCGACCGGGTCGGGCAGCGCCGCGACGGCGCGCGCGCCGTCGGCGATCCCGGCGATCCGCTGGGGATCGAGCGCGAGCCGGTCCAGCAGCGCGTCGCCGATCTCGTTCGCGCGGCCGGCCTCGAGGTCGAGCGCGTTGGCGGCGATGATCTCTGGAGTGCGGTCCACCAGCGCGTCCGCGATCGCGAGCAGGGCGCGATCC
>DATIOB010000346.1:0-4431 GCA_035473605.1 Conexibacter sp. | reverse complement strand
CCGAGCCGCGCGCGGGCGCCCGGTCCGAGGCGGTCGATCGACCGGTCTCTGAAGTGGATCGCTCCGGAGGTCGCGCGGTAGACGCCGCTCAAGACGTTCAGCAGCGTCGTCTTGCCCGAGCCGTTGGGCCCGATCAGGCCGAGACGCCGTCCGGGCTGCAGGGCCACGTCGACCTCGCGCAGCGCGTGCACGCCGCCGAAGCGCATGCCGACGGCGCTGCCGTCGAGAAGATCTGCGGTCATCGTCCCTTCCTCCGCATCAGCGGTGCGATCGTCGTCCGTTCGAGCAGCTGGCCGAGGCCGCCGCTGCCGGCGAGCAGCGCCGCGAGCAGCACCACGCCGAAGACGATCCCGGTCGAGGAGGCCGGCACGACCGACTGGATGTTCGGCGGCAGCGTCCCGACCAGCAGCCCTCCGAGCCAGGCGCCGACGACGCTGCGGGGGCCGCCGACGAGACCGCCGGCCAGCAGCGAGATCGACAGGAAGACGGTGAAGACCGTCGGGTTGAGGAAGCCGACCGCGAGCGCGTAGCAGAGGCCGGCGATCCCGCCGAGCAGCGCGGCCCAGGTCCAGACGCCGATCTTCAGCAGCAGCGGCCGCAGCCCGAAGCTGCGCGCCGCGTGCGGCGCCTCGCCGACGGTCAGCAGCCGGCTTCCGATCGAGCGGCTGAAGAGCCAGACGTTCACCGCCGCCAGCACGACGAAGAGGACCACGACGGCGATCAGCAGCTCGGTCGCCGAGCCGTCGATCAGCGTGTCGCCGATGATCGGCGGGGTGATCGCGGTGCCGGCGTCGCCGCCGGTGATCGACGAGAGCGCGAGCGCGAGATCGGGGATCGCGTATGCGAGCGCGAAGGTCGCGAGCGCGGTGAAGAGGCCGGAGAGGCGGACGGTCGGGATCGCGATCAGCAAACCGAGCAGCAGGCTCACGACGATCACCGCCAGCACCACCGTCGCCAGGCCCCAGCCTCTGCTGAGCGTGTACGAAGCGGTGTAGGCGCCGATCGCCATGAAGGCGCCGGCGGCGAGGTTGATCTCGCCGAGCGTCCCGGTGATCGCGTTGTTGCCGAGGATCGCGATCGCGTAGATCGTGCCGATGATCAGCGAGTACTTGAGCGGGTTGTCGCCGGTCACCCCCGCGATCAGGACGACGACCGCGACGAGGATCAGCAGGAGGATCCGACCGGGCAGCAGGATGCCCCGGCCGGTGCGAAGCGACGCCGCGACGCGCTCGTCGCGCGGCGGCCGGCCGTTGGTCGTCGCGGGAGCTGCACTCGTGGTGCTCATGTGGCGGCCTCCCTAGACACGGGCGATCGGTCGTCGGCCGAACAGCCCCTGCGGGCGGATCAGCAGGACGGTGACGAGCATCAGGAACAGCGACGTCGTCACGAGATCGGGATTGATGTAGGCGGCGGTCAGGTTGGTCGCGACGCCGATCACCATGCCGGCGACGACGGCGCCGGCGATCGAGTCGAAGCCGCCGACGACGATCGCCGCGAAGCCGAAGACGACGATCGCGTTGACGCTCGTCGGCGTCAGCGAGTAGACCGGCGCGATGAAGAGGCCGGTCACGCCGGCGAGCGCGCCGGAGACGATCCAGCTCATCCGCTTCAGCGAGACCGACGCCACGCCGAGCATCTCAGCGGCGCTGGGGTTGTCGTGCACGGCGCGCATCGCGATGCCGACGCGCGTGCGCTTGAAGCCGGTCGCCAGCGCCGCGACGATCGCGCCGCAGACGATGAAGGAGATCACGTCGGCCCAGGTCAGCGAGACCGACCCGATCGTCACCGCGGTGCCCTCGCCCGCGGACGGGAACGGTCGCGCCTCGCCGCCGATGAAGGCGTTCTCCATCCCCTGGATCGTGATCCCGACGGCGATCGTCGCCATCGCCGCCGCGAGGATGCCGAACCGTTCCATCGGGACGACGACGAAGCGGCCGATCAGACCGCCCAGCAGCGCGCCGGCGACGACCACGGAGACGGCGACCAGCAGGTACGGCGCGCCGCCCTGGTGCAGCCAGAAGCCGAGGTAGAGCGCGACGGCCGCGATGTCGCCCTGGGCGAAGCTGACGTAACCGGAGACGCGGTAGATGACCACCAGTCCGACGCCGGCGAGGGCGTAGAGCAGCCCGCTGACGACGCCTGAGATCAAGCTCGTTTCGAAGAGATCCATGATTCGTGCCTCCTCAGCGGGCCGCCGGGATCAGCCTTCGCCCTCGGGGGCTTCCGGGAGCGGCTGGAAGTCGGTCAGCGCCTCGAATCTGCCGTCTCTGATGCCGACGATCAGCGCCTCGCCCTTGACCGTGTGGTTCTCCTCGGTCCACTCGAGGTTGGAGACGTACTCGTCGGAGTAGGTCATGCCGGGCATCGCCTCGACGATCTGCTCGCGCGAGGGCTTGTTGCCGCCGGCCTCTTCGACCGCACGTCTCAAGACCTCGAGGCAGGCCGTCGCGGTGACCCAGCCGAGCATCACGATGCTGTCGGTCTCGTCCGCGTCCTGGCCGGACGTTCTGAGCGCGTCGCGGAAGGTCTGGGCTCTGTCGGAGTCCCCGAGCGGGAAGGGCGAGGCGAAGACGACGTTGTCGTCGATCGTGCCGCCGCTGAGATCGACCAGGCCGCGGTTCAGCGCCGGCCACAGGACGCCCCATTCGGGCTTGTAGCCGACCTTCGCGGAGGCGCGGATGATGCTCGCGACGATCGGGGCGGTGTTGTTGACGACGACGAAGTCGGCGCCCGAGGCCTTCAGCTTGGCCGCCGTCGCGCTCTGGTCGGGCGCCTGGCCGTTGAACTTCACCTCGGCGACCGGCTCCAGCCCCATCTGCTCCAGCTGCCACTTCGCGCCGGCGAGCGTCGGGTTGCCGACGGCGTCGTCGCTGTAGGCGATCGCGACCTTTCTCTTGCCGAGGTCGTCGACGGCGTACTTCGTGATGCCGGCGGCGAGCGACGGATAGGTCGGCAGCGGCAGGAAGGCGTTGTCGTCGGTCAGCTCCGAGGAGCCGGCGGCCGCGACGAGCGCGATTCTGCGCGCCTTCAGGTACGGCATGATCGAGACCGTCGTCGGCGAGCCCGCGACCCCGCACATCATCGAGACGTCGTCGCCCTCGACGAGCTGGCGCGCGACGCCGGGCGTGTTGGCCGGGTTGAGCTGATCGTCCTTGACGACCAGCTTGACTCTGTTGCCGTCTATGCCGCCTCTTCTGTTGATCTCGTCGAGCTTGGCCTCCATGCCCTTGTACAGCTCACCGAGCGACGACGCGGGGCCGGAGAGCGGCCCGGTGGCGCCGATCACGATCTCGCCCTTCTCGCCACCGCTGCCGGAGCTGCCGGTCGCCGAGCTGTCGTCGCTCGATCCGCAGCCCGCCGTGACGAGCAGCGCACCAGCCGCCAGCGCTGCAACGACTCCGCGCGTCCGCATGAGGACCCTTGACTCCATCTCTCTCACTCCTCCGTCGCCGAGTGGGCCCTCCGGCCCACATGCCGTGACGACGTTCCCAGCGGCCTCGATCGCGCCCAACCCGTGTTCGGGACTGACGGATGGGCTGTCCGGACGCGCCGTGCGACCGCGTGGACGTCCGCGCCGGAGTGTCAGTCGCCGACGAGAAGCGGCTCGAAGGCGGCCCGCACCGCCTGCGGCCACGGCGCCTTGCGCAGCTCATGCGCATCGACGCAGACATGCCGGAGCGAGCATTCGGCGAGCAGCTCGTCGTCCCGGCGGATCGTGTGCCGCGTCGTCATCGACGAGCTGCTGAGCGCCACGACGTCGATCGCGATCGAGATCTGGTCGTCGAAGTGGGCGGGACTGCGAAACCGCGCCGACGCCTCCGCGACGACGAACTCGAAGCCCGACGCGACGAACTTCTGGTACGGCCCGAGCTTGGCGCGCCACAACTCGGTGTGCGCGATGTCGAGCCAGGTGAAGTACTGCGCGTTGAACGCGTGCCCCTGCATGTCGCACTCCGCGTAGCGGACCCTCAGTGTGTGGACGAACGCATTCGTATCAGCGGGTCGCATTGGTCCGAGTATGCGCAGTCCTGAGCGGGCAAGGCGGTCACCCTCGCCGCACCGCGTCCCCACCCACACCCGGCCCCCCAAACCCCAGAACGCCGAAAGCCCCGCTCGCGCAGGGCTTCCTCACTAAGCGGACGACGGGCCTCGAACCCGCGACCTTCGGCTTGGGAAGCCGATGATCCACGCTGCATGTGTGTATTTGCGAGGCAGGAGATTGTCGCCGATTCGCGTTCTGACGGGATATTTGCGCTGTTTGGTACTCCTTTTGGTACTCCCTGAAAGCTTGGTACTCCCTTGGTACTCCCTCCGCTAGGCTGAACGTCAGCGCGCCAGCCGGGACCGGCGGCGCGGGTCGAGCGGAGGTCGTCCGATGTCGGGCACGCAGGTCGCGCCGGCGATCGTGGTCGCGGCGGGGAAGACGAGCGA
>DATIOB010000345.1:0-5847 GCA_035473605.1 Conexibacter sp. | reverse complement strand
GTGCGTGACGCCGAGCAGCACCAGCAGCCCCGCGCCGATCTGCCCGACCGTCTCGCCGTCGACGCGCACGCTCGCGCGCGAGACGCGCTGGACGAGGGCGCGCATCGTCCTATGCCTCGCGCAGCTCGGCGGCGGCGCGCTCGGGCGCGACGATGTTGAGGTTGACGCCGGTGCCCAGCTCCAGCCCCGCGAGGTGGGTCAGGCGCGGCAGCACGTCGATCCGCCAGCAGAAGTGGTCGGCGCCGCTGGGCGCCGTGCGGACCCACAGGTTCAGGGGCGGGTTGGCGCCGAGCTGACGGCCGAGCCGGCCGAGCACGTCGTGCAGCAGCCTCGCGGCGATCGGCCCGTCGTCCTCGAAGCGCTCGCGCGCCTGCCGCGGCGCGATCATCAGCTGGTACGGCAGGCGGCTGCCGTACGGCGCGATCGCGACCGCCTCGTCGTCGATCGCGACGATCCGCTCGCGCCGGCGGACCTCCTCCTGCACGAGGTCGGCGAGCAGGTTGCCGCCCATCGTGCGGACGGCGTAGGCGCCGAAGCGCTCGCGCTCGCGCGCGACCGCCGCCGGCACGAAGTCGAGCGCGTACAGCTGCGCGTGCGTGTGCGGCAGCGAGGCGCCGGCCTCGCGCCGCTCGTTGACGAGCAGGTGGCGGCAGGCGGCGCCGGCGTGGGCGCGCATCCGCTCGCGCCACACCTCCATCGCGGTCGCTACCTGCTCGACCGGCAGGTCGGCGAGCGCGGTCACCGACTGCGGCGCGTTGACGATCACCTCGTGCGCGCCGCGCGCGGGCGCGGCCGTGAAGAGGTCGCGGTTGGCCTCCGGCTGCGCCTCGGGCGCGTCGGCGGAGAGCGCCGGATAGAGGTTCGGCACGACGCGCACGCTCCAGCCGGGCGTGTCGGGCCGCGGCTGCTCGATCCCCGGCCGCAGCGCGTACAGCTCCGGCGGCGTCTGCTGCTCGTGGCCCTCGGCGAACGGGTCGGCGGCGGGGTCCAGCGGCTCGGCCGGGGTCGCGCTGAGGCCGGCGCCCGGGCGGTTGGCGCGGTCGGCCGCGATGATCGTGCGCAGGCCGGTGAGCGGGTCGACACGGATCTCAGACATAACGCTTCTCCATCGCGATGTGCTCGATACCCGCTTCGACGAAGACGTGACCGCGCGGCTCGTAGCCGTCGGCGAGGTAGAGGTCGACGGCGTAGGTCTGGGCGTGCAGCACGATCCGGCGCGCGCCGGCGCCGATCGCCTCCGCGTCGGCCGCCTGCAGCAGCCGCGACGCGATCCCGCGGCGGCGCGCCGTCCGCTCGACCGCGAGGCGGCTGAACTGCACCGTGCGGTCGACGAACAGCAGCCGGCAGGTGCCGAGCACGACGCCGTCCTCGACGGCGACGAGGTGGAGCGCCTCGCGGTCGCGGCCGTCCTGCTCCTCGCGCTTGGGGACGCCCTGCTCGCTGCAGAAGACACGGTCGCGCACAGCCAGCGCGGCGTCCATCTCGGCCCGCCCGGCGACGCGCCGGATCTCGACCGTCATGACGTCGGAACCGCTCCGAGATACCGCTGCAGGTACGTCTCGAGGTCGGCGTCGTCGCGGAACGGACCCTGCTTGATCGTCGCGACCTCGCCGTCTCTGTCGTAGAAGACCGTCGTCGGCAGTCCGACGCGCGCGCCGATTCTGCGCGCCACCTTCTCGTCGGGGTCGAGGAAGCTCGGATAGGGCACGGGGTTGCGTCTCAGCCACGCGCGCGCGTCGTCCACGGGATCGGTCACGTCGAGGCCGATGAAGGCGACCGATCTGCCGTATCTCGTCGCCAGCCGCTGGAAGACCGGGAACTCCTCCTTGCAGGGGCCGCACCACGATCCCCATGCGTTGACGACGACCGGATAGCCCCTCAACTCCGCCAGTCGTCTGTCGAACGCGGCGGTCTCGCCCGGCAGCAGCTCGTTCGCCTGAGCGTGCAGCGCCGCCAGCGGCGGCGGCGAGCCTCTCAGCGCCGCTCTCGCCTCGGCGGGGGTCGGCACGTCGCCCGCGGGCTCGTCCCCTCCACATCCTGTGAGCAAAGCCGCCGCGAGCATGCAGCAGGCGATCAGGACGGGGAGGCGGCGCATCGCGAAAAGCTTGGCACATCAGCCGATCCGGACGCCCTATCTGCTTCAATACGGATATCCTGCTGTGTTGCACGGGGGGAGCACTGTGAGGATCCCCCTCCGTGCCCGGCCAGACGCCGGTCCTCTGAGTCGCCGAAAAGCTTTGCCGCGGCTCATCTTGTCTCAGAGGCAACGTCCAACTCGAGGCTACGCCTGTACGCCGTTTGATGGCTGAATCAACCCTTCCTGACGCCAGATCAATTGCGAGCGCTGAGCGCTTCACGCGAGAGCGCTTCGTCCACGACGGCGAAGAGCCCGCTGATGCGCTCACGCCCGGCAGCGCTCGTCGGCGCGCGCTCGACGCTGCGCTGGTCGAGATCGCCGGCGGCGCCAAGGTGCCGTCCGTCGCGTGGCGGCGCGAGTACTCGCTGCTCGTCGGCCTCGAACGGCTGCTGAGCGAGGAGGAAGCGCACCTCGCCGACGGCACGCTGCTCAATCCGCATCAGGTCGACGCGCTCTCCGGCACGTTGACCGCCCTGATGGCGGAGGTTCAGCGCACCGGCAACGGGTCCAACGGGGCGCCGCAGCCGGTCGAGGAGCCGCCCGAGCTGGCCTCGGCCGCGATCCCCGGCGAGGAGGACCTCGACCTCGACGAGGGCGAGCCCGACGAGGAGCCGCAGGACTGGCAGGACGATCAGGGCGAGGAGGACGACAACGTCCAGCTCGCCGAGCAGCCCGAGGATCCCAACGCCGCTCGCCGCTTCTGGTTCGAGCATGCGACCGGCGCCGGCAAGACGGTCGCCGCGCTCGGCTTCGTCGAGGCCTCGCGCACCGGCGGCGTGCTGATCCTGACCCACCGCCGCAACCTCGTCGACCAGTTCCACGGCGAGCTGAGACAGCGCGGCTACGCCGACCGCATATCGGCGCCGCTGCTGGCCGGGCAGGACAGCCCGAGGGGCCCGGTCACGGTCGAGACCTACCAGTGGTTCGTCCGCAACGCCGGCAGAATCTCCGACGCCTACACGATCGTCATCTGCGACGAGGCGCACACCGCCCTCGGCGAGAAGACGAGCGGCTCGATCCGCCAGTGGGCCGGTCCCGTCTTCGTCGGCATGACCGCGACCGGCGCGCTGATCGCCCGCCACGTCACCGACCTCTTCCCGACGCAGACCTCGCGCTTCGACCTCGCGCAGGCCGCGCGCCGCGGCGTCATCTCGCCGCTGCGCTGCATCCGCATCCCGCCCGGTCCGGGCGTCCGCACGATCGCCAAGGTGCCGCTGCGCCGCGGCGAGGTCGACACCGAGTTCGACCAGGAGATGCTGGCCGAGCTGCTCGACCAGCTGCCCTTCAACCTCGCGATCGCCGACCTCTACAAGACGCGCTTCAACGGCGTCCCCGGCGTCGTCTACACCGCCGGCGTGCGCCACGCCTACAACGTCGCGCAGGCCTTCCGCGACGTCGGCATGAAGGCGCAGGCCGTCTCCGGCGAGACGCCCAAGCGCGAGCTGGCGCGGATCCTCGCCGACTACGAGCGCGGCAAGATCGACGTGCTGATCAACGCGCAGCTGCTCGCGGAGGGCTGGAACTCGCCGCGCGCGACCGTCTGCATGCACCTCGCGCCGACCGCCTCCAAGCGCATCTACCAACAGCGCGTCGGCCGCGTCACGCGTCGCCACCAGGGCAAGGAGGCCGGCATCGTCGTCGACTTCGTCCACCCGGCGACGAAGAACGACGAGTCGGTCATCACGCTCCACTCGCTGCTCGACCGCGACGTCTACCGCGGCGGCGCGATCGTCGTCGGCCCCGTCCGCCGCGGCCGCGGCCGGCGCGTGCGCGTCGAGCGGCGCGTGCTGCCGGTGACGCCCGATCCCGAGAGACGCGCAGAGGTCTTCGAGCGCGAGCTGTGGCGGATCGCCGTCGACCACCTCGACTACGGCGAGCAGCACGTCTGGGCCGCGCTCGCGGGAGCGCGCGTCGCGCCGAACGGCTGGCGGCGCGCGAAGGCGATGCTGCACTTCGACCGGCAGGGCGATCTCAAGCGCCGCTTCCTGATCACCGCCGTCGAGCGCAACCGCAACGCGCAGCTGCGCCTGCGAGCGCTGCAGGAGATCGCCGCCGCGAGGGATGCGGAGGCGTTCGACCAGGCGATCGACCTGATGGGCACCTGGCCGCGCGACGAACGCCGCGAGGGCGTCAAGATCATGCTGCAGGCGCTCGCCGAGAAGAGGATTGGCCGTAGGGACCAAGCGAATGCCTGGATCTGGCGGATGGCCGAGTACACGCGCGAGGTGCACGAGGAGTACGCCGTGCAGCGCTGGCCCGAGACGAAGCGGCTGCTTGGCCTGCTCGTCAACTCCTCCGGCGGCGCCCACGCGCGCAACGCGCGCCGCCTGGTGCACGCCTCGAGGAGACAGGATCGCCGCCTCTCCGCCGCGCTGCTGGCCGCCGCGCTGGCGCACACGCCGGAGGCCGAGGAGGCGCTGCGCGGCGCTCGTACGAGGATGGCCCGCAAGCCGTCCGCGCTCGCCCGCGAGCTGCTGAGGAACTTTCCCAGAGGCAGGCGCTCCCGTGGCGCCCGCCGCCGTCGCAAGGGCGCGAAGGACGGGGTCGCCCCCGAGGAGACGCTGGCCGCGACCGCGGTCGCGACCGACGCGCTCGATCACGAGGGGCCGGAGACCGACGTCCTCGACGAGGCGCTCGGCGACGGCCAGGAGGCGGCCGTGGCCGGCTCCGGCGACGGCGAGCAGCAGCGTTCGAGAAGGGGCTCGCGCCGGCGGCGCGGCTCGCGCGGTCGCAGAGGCGGTGGACCCGATGGCGGTCCGCGGCGCGACGGCGAGCGTGCGGCGGAGTCCGTGGAGTCCGGTTCGGCTGCGCCTGCGGCGGAGTCGAACGAGGGCGCTCCCGCTCCTGTGTCCGCTGTCGAGGCCGACGCGCCCCAGCCCGCTCCGTCCGCGCGCAGAACGCGCAGACGGCGCGGCAGCAGAACCGAGATAGCGGCGGTCGCCGTCGACGACGTCAGCGCGGTTGCGGCGGCGGCGTCGTCGGAGCCCGCGGCTGTGCCGGCGGCGCCGGAGCCTGCGGCTGCGCCGAGAGCGAGACGCGCCGCGGCGAGAAGAACGGCCGCGAGAGCTGCGCCGAGCGCGAGAAGAGCGCCGCGCGCCAGGAGAGCGCCTGCGCCGACCGAGCAGCTCGAACTGGTGCCGACGGTCGTCGACGAGCTGCAGAGAAGACCACCGCGCGCCCGTCGCTCCGTGACGGCGCCGGGGATCCTCGACGCCGTCACCGCGGCGGCAGAGGCCGTGCGCGCGGCGGCCGGAACCAACGGCGCCGATCCGAAACCGCGCAGAGCGGCCGCGCGCAGAGCGCCGGCGAGAAGAGCTGCCGCCGCGAGCGCCGCGAGCGCGCCGAGAGCGAGAGCGGCTGCCGGGGCGAGAGCGGCTGCCGGGGCGAGAGCTGCGCCGGCCGCGAGCGGGAGAAGAGCGGTCGCGAGAACGGGGAGCGCGAGAGCTGCGCCGGCGGCGAGAGCGAGAAGAGCGGTCGCGAGAGCAGCGAGCGCGAGAGCTGCGCCGGCGAGAAGAGCGGCCGCCAGAAGAGCGCCGGCCAGAAGAGCGGCGGCGAGAGCCAGAAGCGCGCCCGGCAGAAGAGTGGCCACGAGAGCCAGAAGAGCGCCGGCCAGAAGAGCCGCCGCCAGAGCCAGAAGAGCGGTCGCCGCGGCGACCGCGGACGAGTAGCGCGGGAGCTTCGGCGCGCCCGCGGCTCAGCGCGGCAGGGCG
>DATIOB010000344.1:0-5199 GCA_035473605.1 Conexibacter sp. | reverse complement strand
CCCCGCCGCCGTCAGCCTGCCCTCGACCTCGCCGCGCACGCGCGCGAGCTGCTGCGAGCGCGCCTCCTGCGAGGCCGGCGGCTCGCGCAGCCGCAGCACCGAGACGTGCAGCGGCTCCTCGACACCGAGTCCCAGCGCCGCGGCGCGGTGCGCGAGCTGGCGGCGGTCGCCGGCGGGCCGCCAGCCGAGCAGCGCGGCGGCCAGCTCGGCGCGCACGGCGCGCGCCTCGGCCGGCCGAGGCGGGCGCGCGCGGTCGATCAGCCGCGCGAGCCGCTCGGCGCTCTGCAGCGCTTGGCGCGCGAGCCGGTCCGGCAGCGCGTCGGCGGCGCCGGCGACGACCAGCCAGCGGCGCGCGCCCATCCGGTCGGCGACCGGCGCGGTCACGTAGCGCAGGCCGCGCAGGTGGTGCAGCCGCACGCCCTTGCCGCCGCGCAGCGGTCCCCACAGCTCCGCCGGCAGCGCGGCGTTCGGCGCGCCCTCGACGGCGCCGTTCTCGTCGGCCAGCAGCGCCGTCCCGCTCAGCAGCGAGCCGAGCCGCCGCAGCAGCTCGGCCTCCGGCTCGGGCGCCGACAGCGCCTCCATCAGGTACGTCTGCATCGCCAGCGTCCGCTGCGCGCCCTGGTTGTCGCTCGGCGCCGTGCGCTGCGTGACCGCCGCCAGCACCATCCGGAACGGCGTCGCGGCGGGGATCGCGACGAGCGGCAGCGACAGCGCCTGGCAGGTCTCGATCACCGGGTCGGGCACCTCGGCGTGGACGAGCCCGACGGAGAAGCCGATCGCGGCCGCGCGCGCCTCGACAGTCCGCTCGACCAGCAGCCGCTGGACGTGCGCGCCGTGGCCGAGCGCGACCCCGGTCGTGAGCAGCATCGCGCCGGCGTCGAGCCACGGCCGCGGGTCGGGCAGCTCGCAGACCTCCGCGCTGCGCAGCTCGACCAGCGCGGGATCCTCGACGCCCGCGACCGCGCGCAATCCCAGCTCTCGCTGCGCAAGCAGCTCCGAGAGCCTGATCACGAGCACCTCATCGGGCAAGTGTGGCGCACCTGGCGAGGATCTCACCGTGACAGCGCGCTGGGAGGTGAACAAACGATTCGTGTGAAACACCAAAGCGCTTGCGGGCAGGCTCTGCTCACCGACCGAGAGGAACGTGACGAAGCGCATGGAGAGAGTGACTGCGACCGTGGTCGCCGTGGACGTGGGAGGGACGTTCACCGACGTCTGCGTCCTGGATCAGAGCAGCGGCGTGCTGGACGTCGCAAAGGTGCCCTCGACGCCCGATCCGATCGACGGCGTGCTGAGAGGTGTCGCGCAGGCCGGCATCGACCTCGCCGGCGTCGGGCTGTTCTGCCACGGCACGACGGTCGCGACAAACGCGCTGATCACGCGCAGGCTGCCGCCGGCGGCGATGGTCACGACGAGGGGCTTCCGCGACGTGATCGAGATCCGCCGCGGCACGCGCGACGACCTCTGGGACGCCTACGCCGACAACGCCGAGCCGTACATCCGCCGGCGCGACCGGCTCGAGGTCGGCGAGCGGATCGACCAGACCGGCGCCGTCGTCGAGGAGCTGGACGAGGAGGCCGCCCGCGACGTCGCGCGGATCCTCGCGCGCCGCGGCGTCGAGGCGGTCGCGGTCTGCTTCGTCAACGCCTACGCCAACCCCGCGCACGAGCAGCGGATGGCCGAGATCCTGCGCGAGACGCTGCCCGACGCCGCGATATCGACCTCCAGCGGCGTGCTGCCCGAGCTGTTCGAGCACGAGCGCTTCTCGACGACGGTCGCCAACGCCGTCCTCAGCCCGCTCGTCTCCGGCTACGTCAACGAGCTGGAGGACCGGCTGCAGGCCGACGGCTACGACGGCGACCTGCTGATCCTGCACTCCGGCGGCGGCGTGATGACGCCCGAGGCGGTCGACAAGCTCGCGGTCCGGCTCGCCGCCTCCGGCATCGCGGCCGGCGCCGTCGCCTGCCGCTACACGGCCGAGCTGTGCGGCTACCCGAACGCGATCGGGCTCGACATGGGCGGCACCAGCACCGACATCTCGCTCGTGCACGACAACGAGCTGCGCACGACCAACGAGTGGTTCGTCGAGTACGGCTATCCGATCTGCTTCCCCTCGATCGAGGTGCTGACGATCGGCGCCGGCGGCGGCTCGCTGGCGACGATCGACAACGCCGGCTCGCTGCGCAACGGCCCGCAATCGGCCGGCTCGGTCCCGGGCCCGGCCTGCTACGGCGCCGGCGGCGAGCAGCCGACCAACACCGACGCCAACCTCGTGCTCGGCCGCCTCGGTGCGGAGCTGGTCGGCGGCGGGATGTCGCTCGACGCGCAGAAGGCGCACGACGCGATCGCCAGCCAGGTCGCCGAGCCGCTCGGGCTCAGCGTTCCGGAGGCGGCGCGCGCGATCATCGAGGTCGCGAACGCGAACATGGCAGACGCGGTGCGCCTGATCTCGCTCCAGCGCGGCTACGACCCGCGCGAGTTCGCGCTCGTCGTCTTCGGCGGCGCCGGCGCGCTGCACGGCGCGGCGCTGGCGAGGGAGCTGTCGATCCCGACGGTCGTCGTGCCGCCGCGACCGGGCGCCTGGTCGGCGCTCGGCTGCCTGATGGTCGACATCCGCCACGACCTCTCGGAGATGTTCCTGACGCGCGCCGACGCCGCCGACGTCGGCGAGCTGGAGGCGGCCTTCGGCCGCCTGGAGGCGGAGGGGCGCAGGCTGCTGAAGGACGAGGGCGTGACCGACGACCGCGTCGGCCTCGAGCGCTCGATCGCGATGCGCTACCTCGGCCAGTGGCGCTCGATGGACGTGCCGGTCGAGGCGGGCGGCGACCTCGCTCAGGCGGTCGAGCGGTTCCACGCCGAGCACGAGCGCGAGTTCTCCTACCGTCGCGACGACGCGCCCGTCGAGCTGTACCGCCTGCAGCTGGCGGCGATCGGCCGCACCGACGACGTGCGCCTGCCCCGCCACGACACCGAGGCGGGGGCGAGCCTTCCGGCGCCGGCGAGCACGCGCCCGGTCTGGTTCGACGGCGAGCAGGAGCCGCAGCAGACGCCGGTCTACGACCGCGACACGCTGCCGGCCGGCGTCCAGTTCGTCGGCCCGGCGGTGATCGACCAGCTCGACACGACGACGTTCGTCCCGCCCGGGGTGCTGGTCGAGATCGACGAGTGGCTCAACGTCCGCATGCATATCACCGAGGAGAGCTGACCGATGACCCCGCAGACCCAGACGCCGGGCCAGTCGACGCTCGACCCGGTCACCTTCGAGGTGCTGAAGAACTCGTTCGTGACGCTCGTCGACGAGATGGCCGAGCAGATCCTGCGCACCTGCCACAGCTTCGTCATCTACGCGCGCGACTTCTCGTGCGCGCTGTGCGACGCCGAGGGCAACACGATCATGCAGGGCTCGCAGGACATCGCCGTCCACGTCGGCACGCTGCACCTGAAGGCGAAGGCGATCCTGGAGGACTTCGCCGGCGACATCCACGAGGGCGACGTCTTCGCCGTCAACGACCCCTATCGCGGCGGCACGCACTTCTCCGACGTGTCGATCGTGCGCCCGATCTTCGCTGACGGCGAGCTGATCGCGCTCGCGCAGGCCAACGGCCACTGGGCCGACATGGGCGGCGCGACGCCCGGCTCCTTCGACGTGACCGCGACCGACCACTTCGGCGAGGGCGTGCGGATCCCGCCGGTGCGGATCGTCGACAGGGGCGTCGTGCGCCACGACGTGATCGGCCTCGTCGCGCACAACACGCGCGCGCCGGGCGACATCGTCGGCGACTGCCACGCGCAGGTCGAGGCGACGCGGATCGCCGAGCAGGAGGTCTTCCGCCTGATCGACAAGTACGGCAACGAGACCGTCACGACCGCCTTCGCCGAGGTGCAGGACTACGTCGAGCGGCTGACGCGCGCCCGCATCTCCGAGCTGCCCGACGGTGTCTGGGAGACCGAGGACCACATCGACGCCGACCCGGCCAAGGAGGAGGGGCTCGTCGCGATCCGCGTCAAGATGACGATCGCCGGCGACGAGATCCGCTACGACCTCTCCGGCTCCGATCCCGCGATCGCCTCCTTCCTCAATTCCGGCGCGGGCGTCGCCTTCTCCGGCGCGATCGCCTCGGCGAAGACGTTCATGCCGGAGATCCCGCTCAACTCCGGCTTCTATCGCGCGATCGAGGTCGACGTCGGGCCGGAGGGGACGGTCGTCAACGCCGGCTGGCCGATCGCGGTCACCGGCTGCGTCTCGGGCGCCTACGAGAAGATCATGAACGCCGGCTTCGAGCTGTGGTCGCAGCTGATGCCCGAGCGGGCGATGGCCTGCTGCTTCAACCTCGAGTACCTGCTGATCGGCGGCCGCGACGGCCGCGTCGACGAGCGCCCGTACTTCATGTGGTACGACTGGATGGCCGGCGGCTGGGGCGGGCGCAACGGCAAGGACGGCCAGAACGCGACCTCGCCGGTCTTCGGCGTCGGCCTCGCGGTGCAGCCGCTGGAGGGGCAGGAGCGGCTGACGCCGGTGCTGACGACCGTGCACGAGATCATCCCCGACTCCGGCGGCCCCGGGCGCCACCGCGGCGGCTGCGGCGTGCGCAAGGGCGGCGAGCTGACCGACGTCGAGAGCAGCGTGATGTCGTACTGCTGTGACCGCTCGCGCTCGGTCGCGTGGGGGATCGCCGGCGGCCTGCCGTCGCTGCCGCACGGCGTCTGGCTCAACAGGGGGACGGGCAGAGAGCGCTTCCTCGGCGCGAACTTCTCGAACGTCGCGGTCGAGCGCGGCGACCGCTTCGAGCGGCCGTCGGCCGGCGGCGGCGGCTTCGGCGATCCGCTCGAGCGTGACCCGGCCGAGGTGCTGGAGGACGTGATCGACGGCTACGTCACGATCGCGCGCGCCGCGCGCGACTACGGCGTCGTCGTCACCGAGGTCGACGCGGAGCTGTGCGACTACCGCGTCGAGCAGGGGGAGACCGAGGCGCTGCGGGCGCGGCAGCGCGCCGAGCGGCCGGGCTGGCTGGACGAGGAGCCCGAGCAGGTCGCCGCGAGGTATCGCAACGGCGAGCTGGACGTGCTCGACCTCGTGCGCCACCACGGCGTGATCCTCGACTGGGGCATGCTCGGGCTTGGTGGGTTCGACATTACCCATCATCTCATTATGTATTTGCTCAAGTCGATTGAACAGGGCCTGGACGTGAAGTTCACTGC
>DATIOB010000343.1:0-5902 GCA_035473605.1 Conexibacter sp. | reverse complement strand
ACCGTCTCGTCGCCGTCGGCGTGCGCGACGGGCGCGTCGTCGCGGCGATCGCCTTCAACGCCGTGCGGCGGCTCGCCTGGTACCGGCGTCAGCTCGCCGACCCGCCGCGCGTCGAGGACCTGCGCGAGGCGGTCGCGGCGGACGCCAGAGCGCTCGGCAAGCCGCCGGCAGAGGTCGTCTCGTGAGCGAGCCGGCGCTCATCCTCCAGCACGGCGACTGGGGACCTCCGGGTCTGCTGGCCGACTGGCTGCGGCAGCGCGCGATCCCTTTCGAGATCCACCGCACCTGGCTCGGCCGCGAGTGGCCGGCGGTGCAAGGGCGCGCGTTCGTCGCCTCGCTCGGCTCGCCGCACAGCCCGCTCGACGCCGCGCGCGAGCCGGAGGTCGCGCAGGAGCTGGAGCTGCTGCGCGACTGCGTCGTGCGCGACGTGCCGGTGCTCGGACTCTGCTTCGGCGGTCAGATGCTCGCGAGCGCGCTCGGCGGCACCGTCGAGCAGACCGAGCGGCCCGAGGTCGGCTGGCACACCGTCGCGACCGAGGACGCCCAGCAGATCCCCGCCGGGCCGTGGCTGCAGTGGCACTACTGCCGCTTCACGACGCCGCCCGGCGCGCGCCAGCTCGCCGGCAGCGCCACCGGCCCGCAGGCATTCCGTCACGGGCGCCACCTCGGCGTCCAGTTCCACCCCGAGTCGACGATCGAGATCGTGCGCGGCTGGGCCGTCACCGACCAGGAGCGGCTCGACCGCCTCGGGCTCGGCGACGGCGAGGCGCTGCTCGACGCCGGCAACGGCCACGCCGCAGCAGCGGCACAGGCCGCCTTCCAGCTGTTCGACGCGTTCTGGGAACGAGCGCGCGCATGACACAGGAGAGAGAGATGGCAACGCAGGTGAGAACCGTGAACGGCCTGCCGGAACTGCGCGGGACGACTGGCCCGATCACGACCGTGCGGGTGCTGTACTCCGACCTCCACGGCGTCGCGCGCGGCAAGGACGTGCCGGTGCAGGAGTTCGACCGCGTCGCCGAGGCCGGCCTCGGCTTCTGCGCCGCGGTGATGGGCACCGACCTCGCGCACACGCCGGTCGTCGGCGGCGAGGCGGGCTACCCCGACCTCGTCGCCAAGCCCGACCTCTCGACGCTCGTGTCGCTGCCGTGGGAGCCGGGCGTCGCCTGCTGCCTCGCCGACCTGCACCCGGTCCACGGCGGCCCCGCGCCGGCCGACGCGCGCGGCTCCGTGCGCGACGCCGTCGCCGTCTTCGAGGAACTGGGCTTCGCGCCGATCGTCGCGCCGGAGCTGGAGTTCTTCCTCTGCGACCTCGACCCCGAGGCGCCCGGCGGCATCAGACGGCGCGTCGACCGGCTGAGCATGGTCTACACCGTCGGCCCGCAGGTCGACCCGGGCGGGATCGTGCGCAGGCTGACCGAGGACCTCGCCGCGATCGGCCTCGGCGCCTTCGCCGTCAACCACGAGTTCATGAACTCGCAGTACGAGATCAACCAGCACCACGCCGACGCGCTCACCGCCGCCGACAACGCCTTCCGCCTGAAGGCCGCCGTCAAGGACGTCGCCGCGCTCAACGGGCTGGTCGCGACCTTCATGGGCAAGCCGTTCAACGACCAGGGCGGCTCCGGCACGCACGTGCACGTCTCGCTGGAGCAGGAGGGCGTCAACGTCTTCGACGCGCCCGACGGCGCCGACGAGGTCTCCGACACGCTGCGCCACTTCGTCGCGGGCGTGCTCGCGCACGCGCCGGCGCTGATGGCGCTGCTGAACCCGACGATCAACAGCTACCGCCGGCTGGTGCCCGACTCGCTCGCGCCGACGCACGCCAACTGGGGCCACGACAACCGCTCGACGTTCGTGCGGATCCCGGCCGAGCGCGGCCGCGCGACGCGCGTCGAGGTGCGCGTCGGCGACGGCGCCGCCAACCCCTACCTCGCCGTCGCGGCGCTGCTGCAGGCCGGCGCGCACGGGGTGCGCGAGCGGCTGGAGCCGCCGGCGCCGCTGAGCGGCGACGCCTACCAGGCGGAGGAGGCCGTCATCGGCGCGCCGCTGCCGCGCACGCTGGAGGCGTCGCTCGACGCGCTCGAGCAGGACACGGTCCTGCGCGCCGCGCTCGGCGAGCCGATCGTCGCCACCTTCCTCGCGATGAAGCGCTTCGAGGTCGAGCGCCACCGGAGCCACGTCTCCGACTGGGAGCTGGCCGAGTACGTGCACCACGTTTGAGAACCGGGAGATCACGCCATGCCGACACTCGAGAAGATCGACCTCGCCGACCACGACCTGTTCGTCGACCGCGTCCCCTACGACGCGTTCGCGACGCTGCGGCGCGAGGACCCGGTCCACTGGAACCCCGAGGCCGAGGGCACCGGCTTCTGGGCCGTCACCCGCTACGACGACATCCGCGAGGTCCACCGCCAGCCGGAGGTCTTCTCGTCGGAGATCGGCGGCACCTCGCTGGAGGACCTCGAGCCCGAGCACGTCGAGGCGCGCAAGTCGATGATCGACATGGACCCGCCGCGCCACGACGTGCTGCGCGGGCTGATCAACCGCCGCTTCACGCCGCGCGCGGTGCAGGTCTGGAACGAGCAGGTCCGTCGCGTCACCAACGAGGTGATCGACGCCGCCTTCGCGCAGGGGCCGGAGTTCGACTTCGTCAGAGAGATCTCCTCCGAGGTGCCGATGCAGGTCTTCGCCGAGATCCTCGGCGTGCCGCAGGCCGAGCGGCGCGAGATCATCGAGATCGGCGACCGCCTGCTCGGCAACGCCGACCCCGAGTTCGCCAGCGACGTCCCCGACGACGACTCGCACCGCCACCTGCCGTTCTCCTCACCGGCAGCGCTGGAGATGTTCGCCTTCGGCCGGCGGCTCGCGGACGCGCGCCGCGCCGACCCGCGCGACGACATCATCACGCAGCTGGTCGAGGCCAACCTGACGCAGCAGGAGTTCGACGTCTACTTCGTGCTGCTGGCGACCGCCGGCAACGAGACGACGCGCCACACGATCTCGCACGGCCTCGACGCGCTGCTGGCGCATCCCGAGCAGCTCGAGCGCCTGCGCCGTGAGCCGTCGCCGGAGCTGTTCAGAACGACGGCCGACGAGATGCTGCGGTGGGCGACGCCGGTCCACCACTTCCGCCGCACCGCCGCGGTCGACACCGAGCTGGCCGGGACCGCGATCAAGGCCGGCGACAAGGTCACGACCTGGTTCGTCTCCGGCAACCGCGACGAGTCGGTCTTCGAGGACCCGGAGACCTTCGACGTCGGCCGCACGCCCAACCGCCACATGGCCTTCGGCCCCGGCGGCATCCACCACTGCCTCGGCTCGCACCTGGCGAAGATGGAGATCGCGATCGTCTTCGAGGAACTGCTGCCGCGCGTCGCGTCGATCGAGCACGCCGGTCCGGTCGAGCGCCTGCGCTCGAACTTCTTCAACGGCATCAAGCGGATGCCGGTGCGGGTGACGCCGGCATGATCGCGCTGCACCGGATCGACCACGTCGCGCTGCGCGTCGCCGACCTGGACGAGGCGGCGCGGCGCTGGGCGCTGCAGTTCGGGCTGACCGAGCGCTCGCGCGAGGCCGGGCGCGTCGCGCTGTCGTGCGACGACGAGCCGGTCGCGCTGGAACTGATCCACGGCGAGTCGGCGGGCTTCGACCACGTCGGCTGGGAGCTGGCGCGCGGCTGCGGCCTCGACGACGCCGCCGCGCACCTCGACGGGCTCGGGGTCGCGTTCGAGCGCCGTCCGGGCGACGGCGACCGCGCCGGCGCCGACGTGCTGTGGCTGCGCGACCTGGAGGGCAACGGCCTGACGCTGCTGCCCTACCGCGAGCCGGCCAACCGCCTGACGTCGTTCGCGCGCCCGGCCGGCGAGCTGCCGCTCGGCCACCCGCGCAAGCTCGGCCACGTCAACTTCCTCACCGCCCGCATCCACGACCAGGTCGCCTTCTACCGCGACGCGCTCGGGATGGGGATGACCGACTGGCTCGGCGACGGCGGCGCCTGGCTGCACGTCAACGCCGACCACCACGGGATGGCATTGGTCGACAAGGGCTACAGCCACTTCCACCACCTCGCCTTCGACGTCGTCGACATCGGCCAGATGCGGACCGCGCTCGACCACCTCGGCCGCCACGGCCGCTGGCTCGGCTGGGGCCCGACGCGCCACGGCGTCGGCGGCAACATCGCCTCCTACGTGCGGATCGTCGAGGAGGAGTGCTTCGTCGAGCTGTACTGCGACATGGAGGTCCTCGGCCACGACCACGTCGCGCGCGAGTGGCCCGACGACCGCTACTCCTCCAACACCTGGGGCCCGCTGCCGCCGCGCTCCTACTTCCGCTTCGACGCCGCCGCGGTCGCCTCCGAGCGCGAGTCGCTCGAAGCGCTCGGCACGCCGCTGCCGCCCGCGCCCGCTCCGACCTCGCTCACCACCTAAGGACCGTCATGTCGCTCCACGGCTACTCGCTCCCCCGCTCGCCCCGCGGCGAGGCCAACCTCGTCCCGCCGCCGCCGTGGCACTACGTCGGCGACTTCCTCGTGATCGACTACTGGGCCGATCCGGAGGCCGTCGCGGCGGTGCTGCCGGAAGGGCTGGAGCCGCACCCCGACGGCGCCGGTCGCTGCGCGGCGCTGTTCGTCGACTGGCAGTCGTGCACGAGCGGCGGCGAGGAGCTGATCGACCCCGCGCGCTCGCAGTACAAGGAGTTCTTCCTCGTCGTCAACGCGCAGCTCGACGGCGAGGACGTGACGACCTGCCCGTTCATCTGGGTCGACCAGGACTTCGCGCTCGCGCGCGGCTGGATCCAGGGCTTCCCGAAGAAGCTCGGCGACATCTGGATCACACGCGACTTCGGGCTGCCGTCGGCGGCCGCGCCGGGGCTGGCGCCCGGCTCGCGCTTCGGCGGCACCGCCTCCGCGCGCGGGCGGCGCCTGGCGGAGGGCCGCATCACGCTGAGGAGCGAGAGCGACAGCGGCGCGCAGCACAACGACGCGCCGCTGGTCAACACGCGCTTCTTCCCGCGTCTGGCCGCCGGCCGCCACGGCGAGCCGGCCGTGCATGAGCTGGTGCGCGCGAAGTCCTACGACCGCTCGGTCTCGGCCGTCTGGGAGGGCGACGCCGAGCTGGAGCTGTTCGCCGCGCCCGGCGAGGAGCACACGATCCTCACGCCGACGAGAGTCGGCAGGGGCTACCGCTTCAGCTTCGCCTACTCGATCGACGACCTGGAGTCGGTGGCCGACTTCACGGCCGCGGCGGCGACTGGAGCGTCGTCATGAGTGCGCTCGCGGGCAGCGCCACACCCACCCGCGCCACCGTCGCCGGCGTCGAGGTCCCCACCGACCACTTCATCGGCGGCGAGTGGGTCGCGAGCGAGAGCCGCTTCGACGTGAACTCGCCGATCGACCAGTCCGTCATCGCCCAGGTCTCGCGCGCGGGGGAGGAGGAGGTCGATCGCGCCGTGCGCGCCGCCGCCGACGCCTTCCCCGCCTGGGCCGGGCTCGGCCCCGCCGGCCGCGCGCAGCATCTGCACCGGCTCGCCGACGCGATCGAGGCGAACGTCGACCGCCTCGCCGCGGTCGAGTGCGCCGACATGGCGATGCTGCTGGAGTCGCTGCGGCTGCGCGTGATCGCGCGCGGGGCGCTCAACTACCGCTCCTACGCCGACCTCGCGGCGCAGTACGAAGAGCGCGACTGGCACTCGAAGGGCACCTGGAACCGCGTTCAGCGGATGCCGGCCGGACCGGCCGCGGTGATCACGCCGTGGAACGCGCCGTTCATGCTCTCGACCTGGAAGCCCGGAGATGCTCGCCTGGCTCGACGACGAGCGCGCCGCCGCCGCCATCGCGCCGGAGCGCGTGGTCATCGAACTGACGGAGAGCCAGCCGCTGGACCGGCTGCCCGAGCTCGCC
>DATIOB010000342.1:0-2957 GCA_035473605.1 Conexibacter sp. | reverse complement strand
CTGCCGTCCTCGCCGACCATCCGCACCAGCGGCGCGTACGGCCGGTCCGGGTCGACGCTGACGACGACCGCGTCGCGACCGTCCTCCAGCACCAGCTCGTGGCCTTCCGGGTACGGCATCACGAGTCTGCGGAAGGTCGCGACGATGCTCGGGTCGAAGGCGCTGCCCGAGCCCTCCTCGACGACCTGCACGCCGACGTGCGGCGGCTTCGCCGGCTTGTACGGCCGCTCGGAGCGGACCGCGTCGTAGACGTCGGCGACGGCGGCGATCCGCGCCAGCTCTGAGATCCTGCGGCCGGAGAGGCCGCGCGGGTAGCCGGCGCCGTCCCAGCGCTCGTGGTGGAAGCGCACGACCGAGATCGCCAGCATCGACGTCGTCGTGTGGTTGAGCATCATCGCGCCGTAGTCGGGATGACGGCGGATCAGCTCCCACTCGCCCGCGTCGAGTCTGCCGGGCTTGTCGAGCACGTCGCGCGGGATCGCGAGCTTGCCGATGTCGTGCACCAGCAGCCCGAAGCCGAGCTGCGTCATCCGCTGCGGGACGCGGTCGAAGCGCTGTCTGCCGCGGTGGTCGGTCCAGCCGTGGTCGCGCCAGTGGCGGGCCGCTATCAGCAGGCCGAGCGTCGTCACGCGCACCGAGTGCTCGTGCGTGTAGTGGTCGGCCGTGCGCATCTCCGACAGCGCGTAGACAGCCTCCGGCAGCGCGGCGACCTCGGTCGCGATCGAGGCCGCGACCCCGCGCAGCCGCTCGACGTCCTGCGCCTGCAGCTGCTGCCCGGCGGCCAGTCTCTCGCGCGCCTGCGCCAGCGTCGCGGTCACCTCCCGCTCGGCGGCGTCGCGCGTGGTCGGGCTGAGCGCCTCCAGCGGCTCGATCCCCTCGCCCAGCTCGTCGTCGACCCAGACGGCCTGCACGCCGCGCGTCGTCAGCCGGCGGCACATCGAGTCGGTCAGCTGCGTCCCCGCGAGCACCAACGGCGCGGTGCCCGGCGGGCCGTTGCGGACCTCGCGCGCGACGACGGTGCCGGGAGTGAGGTGACGGGAGGAGACGAGCCGCATTCCCTGCATTGTGAGGCACGCGGACGACTGACACCGATCGCGTACCCAAAGCTGCAAGCGCGCTTGCAGCGGCACCCTGGCCGGAGTGGCACCCCGGCGCTCAGTCGAGCGTGAGCAGGCGGCGTATGCTCTCGTCGACCTCGAAGCGGTGCGGCGCGGCGTAGAAGTCGAAGCGCGAGATCGCCAGCCCCTGCATCCGCAGCGCGGCCAGGAGGTCCTCGCTGTCGTGCTCGACGAGGCTCAGCAGCGCCGCCGTCGCCGAGCCCGCGGTGGAGATCTGGTGCGGCCCCTGCGGCGCCAGACGCCAGCGTCTGACGCCGCTTCCGTCCTGCGGATCGACATCGGCGAAGGCGGCCGAGATCAGCAGCACGACGTGGCCCTGGCTCGCCTGCGCCAGCGCAGCGCGCGCCTCCTCCGTCAGCACGCCGAGCGCGTCGAGATAGGCGCTCGCCGGATCGGCGGGCTGCTCGAAGACGATGCCGGTCGCCACGACACGCGCCTGTCGTTTCGGGGCCATCCGCAGATGCTCGCAGCAGCTCGCCATCGACGCGGCGTCGTACTCTCGTCCACGTGGAGGATTTCGCCCCCGTCACGGAGCAGATCGCACGGCTGGAACGGGTTGCGCAGCGGGAGGCGGGCCGCGCGATCGGACCGCTCGCCGCGGCCGCCCGGGGCGGACTGCTGAGCGCCGCGAGCGCGATCGCGGGAGATCCCGCATCCCATGTCGCCTTCGTGACCGGCTGCTTCGTCCCGCGCGCGGCGCCGCCGGCGTGCGAGACCGACGGCCCCGTCGGCGCGGCGCTCGCGGCCGCCGCGCTGCGCGCGCTCGGCGTGCCGGCGCGGCTGGTGACCGACGCGCGCTGCGGAGCGGTGGTGCGGGCGGCGGCCGGTGCGGCTCCCGCGGCCGGCGGCGACACGCCGGGCGCAGCGCTGCCCGTCCACGTCGGCGACGAGCCCGGCGCGCTGGCGCGCGAGCTGGGCGCGGCCGGGGTCACCCACGTCGTCTTCTGCGAGCGGCTCGGGCCGGGCGCTGACGGCGTCGTGCGCAACATGCACGGCGACGACGTGACGGCGGTGACGGCGCCGCTGCACACGCTCGCCGCCGGCCCGTGGACGGCGTCAGGGATCGGCGACGGCGGCAACGAGGTCGGCATGGGCGCGCTGGCGCCCGCGCTGCTCGCCGCCGCGCTGCCGCACGGCGAGCGGATCCGCTGCGCGGTCGCCTGCGATCACCTGATCGTGGCGGGGATCTCGAACTGGGGCGCGATCGCGCTCGCGCTCGCGGTCGGGCTGCTGAGGGGTGAGGCAGGCCGCCGCGCGCCGCGCACCGCCGCGCCCGGCGACGCGGCGCGCGCCGCGACCGCCCTCGCCCCCGCCGCCCACGACGCCGTCCTGGCCGCGGCAGTCCGCGCAGGCGCCGTCGACGGCGTGCTCGCCAGGCGGTCGGAGACGGTCGACGGGCTCGCGCCCGCCGACCAGCGGCGGCAGCTCGCGGCGCTGCTCAGCGCTTGCGTCTGAACGTCAGCGTGAAGCGCGTCGAGGTCGTCAGCGTGCCGCCGGAGATTCTCTCCGTGCGGTTCTTTCTGAAGACCTCGATCACGAGGCCGGGCGGGTTGCCCGAGCCCGGTCTCATCCCCTTCGTCAGGTCCGAGTTCGGATGGCCGTCGCCCTCGTGCGCCTGTTCGAGCACCTGCATCGGATGCGAGACGTGCTCGGACATCTCGACCGGGCAGTCGGGCTTCTCGCCCGGGGCGATCGTGCGGTCGTTGCCGAAGATCGTCGAGACGTAGAGCGTCCCTCTCTCGATCATGAACGGGTTGAAGTGGAAGAGCTTCGAGCCTCTTCTCTCGCACGCCGGCGCCGGCGTGCCCCCGCCGCCGTAGTCGCCGCAGTCCCCTCTGG
>DATIOB010000341.1:0-3229 GCA_035473605.1 Conexibacter sp. | reverse complement strand
TGGTCGCGGCGGTCCGCCTCCCGCTCGCGCCGCCCGGCAGCGGCGCCGCCTTCCACGAGCTGGCGCGGCGCCACGGCGACTTCGCGATCGCCGGCGCCGGCGCCGTCGTGACCGTCGCCGACGGGCGCGTCACCGAGGCGCGGGTCGCCTGCCTCGGGGTCGGCGTCGTGCCGGTGCGTGCACGCACCGCCGAGCAGATGCTGCTCGGCGGCGCCGCCAGCGAGGCGGCGATCGCGGCGGCGGCACGGGCCGCCGCGGCGGAGCTGGAGCCGGGCGGCGACCTGCACGCGAGCGCCGCCTTCCGCCGCCACGCGGCCGAGGTGCTGATGGCGCGCGCGCTGCGCGACGCGACCGCGCGGGCTCACCGCGACGACCACAACGGAGGGCAGGCGGCATGAGGATCACGCTGACAGTCAACGGACGGCGCCACGAGCTGGAGGTCGAGGACCGCCGCCTGCTGTGCGACCTGCTGCGCGAGGATCTCGGCCTGACCGGCACGAAGATCGGCTGCGCCCACGGCGTCTGCGGCAGCTGCACCGTCCACGTCGACGGCCGCGCCGTGCGCTCCTGCACGATGCTCGCGGTGCAGGCCGACGGCCGCGCGGTGCGGACGGTCGAGGACGTCGCGGCGGCCGACGGGACGCTGCACCCGCTGCAGGCGGCGTTCTCGCAGGAGCACGCGCTGCAGTGCGGCTTCTGCACGCCCGGCTTCCTGATGACCGCGCTGCCGGCGGTCGAGGCAGGGGCGCCGCTCGACGCCCAGCAGGCGCGCGCGCTCGTCGCAGGCAACATCTGCCGCTGCACAGGCTACGACGGGATCGTCAACGCGGTCGTGCATGCCTCGGCGAGCTGCGCCGCGGCGAGGGAGACGCGCTGATGGCGGCCCAGGAGGAGCTGCGCCCGGCCGGCGAGCCGGGCCTGATCGGTGCGCGCGTGCGCCGCCGCGAGGACGGCCGGATGGTCGTCGGGGCGGCCCGGTACGTCGCCGATGTCGAGCTGCCGCGCAGCTGCGAGGCGGCCTTCGTGCGCTCCAGCAGCCCGCACGCGCGGATCGTCGCGGTCGACGTCGAGGCGGCGCGCGCCGCGCCGGGGGTGCTGGCGGTGCTGACCGCCGCGGAGATGGCGCAGATCAGACCGCTCGCCGACCTGATCGAGCTGGAGCAGTCGATCAAGACGCCGCGGCCGGCGCTGCCGGCCGACCGCGTCCGCTACGTCGGCGAGCCGGTCGTCGCGGTGATCGCGGAGAGCCGCTACGCCGCCGAGGACGCGGCCGAGCTGGTCGTCGTCGACTACGAGGAGCTGGAGCCGGTGCTCGACGCCGGGCGTGCGAGCGACGGTGCGCCGCTGCTGTTCGAGCACGTCCCCGACAACGTGTACTTCCGCTCGCAGCAGCGCACCGACGGCACCGACGCCGCCTTCGCGAGCGCCGCCGTGGTCGTCACGCGGGCGCTGCACGTCAACCGCCAGCTCGCCTCCGCGATGGAGACACGCGGCGTCGTCGCGCGCGTCGAGCCGGACGGGCGGCTGACCTGCTGGCTGTCGTCGCAGGCGCCGTTCCAGCAGCGCTACCTGCTGGCGCTGGCGCTGGGCATGCCCGAGACGCAGATCCAGGTGATCGTCCCGGACGTCGGCGGCGCCTTCGGGCCGAAGGACTTCATCTTCCCGGAGGACCTCTGCGTGATCCGCGCGGCGATGCTGCTGGGGCGGCCGGTGCGCTGGATCGAGGACCGCCAGGAGAACCTGATGGCGGGGTCGCACGCGAAGGAGCAGCAGCTGGAGGTCGGGCTGGCCTTCGACGGCGACGGGCGCCTGCTCGGGATGCGCGGCCGCTTCGTCGGCGACACCGGCGCCTTCGCCTACTCGGCGCCGGCCGGGCTGGTCGACGTGATGTTCACGGCGCAGTCGCTGCCGGGGCCGTACGTGGTGCCCGAGTACGACTACGACGTCGTCGGGGTGCTGACGAACAAGACGCCGGTCGCGCCGTATCGCGGCGTCGGGATCACGGCCGCGCAGACGGTTCGCGAGCTGCTGTTCGACGAGGCCGCGCGCAGACTCGGGATCGAGCGTGTCGAGCTGCGTCGCCGCAACCTGCTCGCCGACGCGCCGTCGACTTCGGTGACCGGCCAGGAGTACGACGGCGGCAGCTACCTGGCGGCGATGGAGATGGCGCTGGAGCGGATCGACTACGCCGGCTTTCCGGCGCGGCAGGCGGCGGCGCGGGCCGCGGGCCGCCACCTCGGCGTCGGCGTCAGCCCGTTCGTGGAGGGCACGTCGCTCGGCACGCTCGCGCGGCTGCAGAGCGGCTTTCCGATGCCCTCGCACGACAACCTCTGGGCGACGGTCGACCTGACCGGGGCGGTGACGGTCGGCGTGCCGACCTGCTCGCACGGCCAGGGCCACGCAACCGCCTTCGCGCAGGTCGCGGCCGAGGTACTCGGCGTCGGCGTCGACGACGTGCGCGTCGTCGAACGTGACACCGAGAGCGCGCCGTGGGGGATGGGGACCTACGCGAGCCGCAGCGCCGTCTTCGGCGGCGGCGGCGTGCTGAAGGCGGCGACGAAGCTGCGCGAGCGGATCGTGCAGGTCGCGAGCCTGCTGCTCGACGCGCCGCCGGAGGCGCTGGTGCTCGAAGGCGGCTTCGTCGGGATCGGCGGCGTGCCGGAGGCGAGAATCCCGCTCGCGGGGGTCGCCGGCGCCGCTCACTTCGACCCGGGCGTGCGCGAGGCGCTCGGCGAGTCGGGGCTGCGCGTGAGCGTCTTCCACGACTCGCCGCCGGCGTACTCGAACGGCTGCATCGCGGTCGAGGTCGAGGTCGATCCGGAGCTGGGGCTGATCACGATCGGACGCACGATCGCGATCGAGGACTGCGGCACGATGCTCAACCCGACGATCGTCGAGGGGCAGGTGCGCGGCGGGCTCGTCCAGGGGATCGGGGCGGCGCTGCTGGAGGAGGCCGTCTACGACGACGGCGGCCAGCCGCTGACGACGACGTACATGGACTACCTGCTGCCGCGCTCCAGCGACGTCGCGCCGATCGAGGTCGGCCACATCGTGACGCCGTCGCCGCGCACGCTCGGGGGGATGAAGGGGATGGCCGAGGGCAGCTCGATCGCCGCGCCGGCCGCCGTGCTCAACGCCGTCGCCGACGCGCTCTCGCCGTTCGGCTTCTCGGTGCAGCGGCTGCCGCTCAGCCCGCAGGCGGTCTGGGACGGCCTGCGGGCCGCAGCGG
>DATIOB010000340.1:0-2479 GCA_035473605.1 Conexibacter sp. | reverse complement strand
CTCGATGCCGGTGTGGCCAGGCATCTTGATGTCGAGGAACATCACGTCGGGCAGCGACTCCAGCGCCAGCTCCGCGGCTCTCAAGCCATCGTCCGCAACGCCGACGCCACCGTGGCGCTTCCGCTCAGCCCGCCCCTCAGCCCTCAGCTGGCTCGCTCGCGCTCGTCACTTCCGAGCGGCGATAGCTGGGCGTACGAGCCGAAGTTCGACGGCTTCCGCGCGATCGCCTTCGTCGAGGGCGACAGCGTGCGGATCCAGTCGCGCGGCGGCAGACCGCTGGAGCGCTACTTCCCCGAGCTGGACTTCCCGCCCGGCCGCTACGTCGTCGACGGCGAGATCGTGATCGAGGACGCCGAGGGCCGGCAGGACTTCGACCTGCTGTCGCAGCGGATCCACCCGGCCGCGTCGCGGATCGAGAAGCTGTCGGTCGAGACGCCGGCGCGCTACATCGCCTTCGACCTGCTCGCCGACGACGAGCGCTCGCTGCTGGAGGAGCCGTTCTCGGCGCGGCGCGCGGCGCTCGAAGCGCTGGACGCCCCCGGCCTCGATCGCACCCCGCTCGTGCGCACGCCCGCGGAGGCGGAACAGTGGCTGCGCAGCGCCGAAGGGGTCGTCGCGAAGGAGTGGGACGCGCCCTACCGCCCCGGTGAGCGCGCCGGCATGGCGAAGATCAAGCGCCTGCGCACTGCCGACGCCGTGCTCGTCGGCTGGCGTCCCGGCAAGGAGCCGGTGACCGTCGGCTCGCTGATCCTCGGCCTCTACGACGACGCCGGCGAGCTGCGCGTCGTCGGCCACACGTCGTCGCTGAGAGCGGCCGAGAGACGCGCGCTGGTCGACAGACTGCGGCCGTTCGAGAGCGGCGAGCGCGGCTCCGCAGACCCCTCGCGCTGGAAGAACGACAAGGACCTCGAGTGGGTCGGGCTGCGGCCCGAGCTGGTCGTCGAGGTCAGCTTCGACCACGTCGCCGGCGGCCGCATCCGCCACGGCGCGAAGCTGAAGCGCTGGCGCGAGGACAAGCCGCCGGCCGACTGCCGCATCGAGCAGCTCGACGACTGAGGCGCGACGGCGGGACCGCGGGCAGGGACGTTGCGCTCGCACCGCTCAACGCTGCCTGAGCGGTCGGTTAGGATGCGGCGCGTGAGAGCGCGCTCGCGCCAACCGAGAGTCCTGCTCACCGCGCTCGCGGCCGCCGCCGCGCTGATCGTCGCGGCACCCGCCGGCGCCGCCGCGCAGTTGCAGACGTCACCGCCGCAGGCGCGCACCGCGACGGTCGCCGACGCGGCCGACCCCGGCGTCGTCTACGACCTGCGCGCGCTCGGCGTCGTCGTCGACCCGGCCGCCGGCGCGCTGGCCGTGACGCTCGACCTCCACCCGTCCTCGCCCGCGCCGCAGCCGCCCGCCCTCGCCGCCGCGACGGTGACCGTGCGGCTGGCCGCCAACGCCGTCGCCGACGGCGACGAGCGCTGCCGCATCGTGCCTGCCACGGCGCCCGGCGACGTGCTGCTGACGCTCAGCGCCGACCCGCTCGACGGCGCGCTGACCGCGAGCGCGACGATCGCTCCCGACCCGCTGCCGCGGCCGCTGTCGGTCGAACGCTCGCCCGACGGCGAGCGCATCTCGCTCGCCCTGAGCGACCCGCTGCTGGCGCCGGCCGCGCCGCGCTGCGCCGAGGCGGTCGCGCGCGGCCGCTCCGACGACCAGCCCGCCGATGCCGGCGAGCATGGCGACGATGCCCTCGCCGGCTGGTTCGACGGCCAGCAGCCGGTGCCCGAACCGCCGCCGCCGAGACCGCTCCCGGGTGCGCCGTCGCCGCCGTCCGGCGGCGCCGCCGGTCCGCCGCCCGCGCCCTCCGCCACCCAGCCGCCGGCGCCGAGACGCCAGAGCGACGGCGGCGGCTGCCGCCGGATCGACGAGCCCGCATTGGAGTGGGAGCCGTTCCCGCGCGAGCTGGCCGTCCGCGGGACCGCGCTGGTGCCGGTGCAGGCGCGCAGAGGCCGGCGGATCCGCGACCTCGTCGCCACGTTGACGACCGTCCGCGACGGCCGCGCCGTCGGCGCGCCGACGCGGATCGCGCTGCCGCCGCGCGGCTATGCGCTGCAACTGCGCGCACCCGCCGATCCCGGACGGCTGGAGGTCGTGCTGAGCTGGGTCGAGCAGCGCGACGGCGTCGCCTGCCCGCAGCGCTCGCGCCGCATCGACGTCGCCGTCGTGAGAGCCGTGGAGCCGCGCCTGTCGATCGTGCGCGACAGCGATCCGCCCCGCCTCGCGCTCGCCTGGGGCGCGCGCGGCCACGACTGCCACGCGCTCGCCGAGCGGCCGCTGAACGTGCGGCTCGAAGGGCTCGGCTACACGCGCAGCTACCGCGTCGACGAGCCGTGCGGGGAATGGGACGTGCCCGCCATGGCGCTGCCGGACGTCGCGGCCGAGCGCGTCGGCGGGTCGCTGCGGCTGACGCCGCGCGGCGACGAACCCGGCAGCT
>DATIOB010000339.1:0-3028 GCA_035473605.1 Conexibacter sp. | reverse complement strand
CGTCAACGGCTGCGCCTTCTGCATCGACATGCACTGGACCGACGCGCGCGCCGCCGGCGAGTCCGAGCAGCGCCTGTCGCAGGTCGCCTCATGGGACGAGAGCCCGTACTTCGACGCGCGCGAGCGCGCCGCGCTGGCGCTCACCGACGCGATCACGCACGTCGGCGAGACGCGCGTCCCCGACGACGTCTGGGAGGCGGCGGCGGCGCAGTTCGAGGAGGCCGAGCTGGCCCACCTCGTGGTCGAGATCGCGGCGATCAACTTCTGGAACCGCGTCTCGATCGCCTCGCGCAAGCTGCCGGCGGGCTGGGACGCGGAGGGCGCCTCGTGAGCGCGCTCCCATTCGACCCGGCCGCGCTGCGCAGCGCCGTGCGCGGCCCGGTCGCGCTCCCCGGCGAGCCCGAGTGGGACGCGGCGCGGCAGGCGTGGAACCTCGCCGCCGACCAGCGCCCCGCGGCGATCCTCCACGCCACCGGTCCCGACGACGTGATCGCGGCGATCGGCTGCGCCCGCCGCGCCGGGCTGCGCGTCGCGCCGCAGGGGGTCGGCCACGGTGCGACCGCGCTCGGCCCGCTCGACGGCACGCTGCTGCTGCGCACGACGCGGATGGCGCATGTCGACGTCGACGCCGCCGCCCGCCGCGCGCGCGTCGAGTCGGGCGCCGCCTGGGGGCCGGTCGCTCAGCTCGCCGGCGAGCACGGCCTCGCCGCGCTGCACGGCTCCTCCCCCACCGTCGGCGTCGCCGGCTACACGCTCGGCGGCGGGCTCGGCTGGCTCGCGCGCCAGCACGGGCTGGCGTCGGAGGCGGTCACCGCGATCGAGCTGGTGACGGCCGACGGCCGCCTGCGCCGCGCGACCGCGGAGGAGGAGCCGGAGCTGTTCTGGGCGCTGCGCGGCGGCGGTGGCGGCTTCGGCGTCGTGACGGCGCTCGAGTTCGAGCTGTTCCCGCTCGCGCAGGCGTACGGCGGCGGGATCTTCTGGCCCGGCGAGCACGCGGTCACGGTCATGCGCGCGTACCGCGACTGGGCGGCGACGCTGCCCGACTCCGTCAGCACGACGGTGCGCCTGCTCAGACTGCCGCCCTTCCCGCAGGTGCCGGAGCCGCTGCGCGACGTGCCGATCGTCGACGTCGGCCTCGTCGTCGCCGGCGACGAGGAGAGCGGCGCCGAGCTGGTCGCGCCGCTGCTGGCCGCGACCCCGCCGCCGGTCGCGAACAGACTCGCGCCGCTGCGCGCGCCCGACCTGGCGTTCGTCCACGGCGATCCCGAGCAGCCGGTGCCCGGTCTCGGCCACCACACGCTGCTGCGCGAGCTGCCCGACGCGGCGATCGACGCGCTCGCGGCGGTCGCCGGCGCCGGCTCCGGCAGCCCGCTGCTGAGCGTCGAGCTGCGCCAGCTCGGCGGCGCGCTGGGCCGGCGCGCACCTGACAGCGGCGCGCTCGGCGCGCTCGACGCCGCCTTCGCGCTCTACGGGGTCGGCATCCCCGCCGGCCCCGAGGTCGCGCGCGCCGTGCAGGCGCGGCTCGATGCGGTCGTTGAGGCGGTCGCGCCGTGGCGGGCGCCGACCGGCTACCTCAACTTCGCCGACCGCCCCGGCGGCGACAGCGCCGACCTGTTCGACGGGGCCACCCACGCGCGGCTGCTGGCGCTCAAGCGCGAGGTCGACCCCGAGGGGCTGATCGTCAGCGGCAACGCGCTGACGCTGCCGGCGTGAGCATCGTCGCCCGCGCGCCTGCCGGCGCGCGGGCGACCCGGCTACGCTCACTCGCATGGGTGAGCTGATCTCCGTCAACGTCGGCCAGCCGGAGCCGATCGGCACCAGGCGCGGCCAACCGGTCGGGAGCGCGATCCGCAAGCGGCCGCTCGACGGCCGCGTGCGCGTCGAGGGCGTCAACGTGGCCGGCGACCGCCAGGCCGACTGGCGCGTCCACGGCGGTCCCGACAAGGCCGTCTACGCCTACGCGCGCGAGGACGCCGACTGGTGGGCGGGGGAGCTGGAGCGCGAGATCCCGCCCGGCGAGCTGTTCGGCGAGAACCTGACGACACGCGGGATCGACTGCACCAACGCCGTCATCGGCGAGCGCTGGCGGATCGGCACGACGCTGCTGGAGGTCTGCCAGCCGCGCGTCCCCTGCTTCAAGCTCGGCCTGCGCTTCGAGGACCCGAAGATGCTGAAGCGGTTCGCGCAGGCGTCGCGGCCGGGCGCCTACCTGCGGATCGTCGAGGAGGGCGAGATCGGCGCCGGCGACGCGATCGAGCTGGTCGAGCGGCCCGGCCACGACGTCACGATCCGGCTCGTCGCCGACGCGCTGCTGCTCGACGAGACGCTGCTGCGACGCACGCTCGAGGCGCCGGCGCTGCCGGAGTCGCTGCGCGGCTGGATCGAGCAGCGGGCGGAGTAGCGCTCCTAGAGCAGGAAGGTGAAGATCGGCGAGCCGGGCGGGACCTGCTCGATCTGCAGCGGGCTGCGCTCCATCCGCTCCAGCAGCGCCGGCAGGTCGAGCGCGCGCTCCAGCTCGATGCCGACGAGCGCCGGCCCCGTCTCGCGGTTGTTCTTCTTGACGTACTCGAAGACGACGATGTCCTCGCCCTGCGCCAGCACCTCGTCGAGGAAGTGCCGCAGCGCGCCGGGCTCCTGCGGGAAGGTGACGAGGAAGTAGTGGCGCAGGCCCTCGTGCACCATCGAGCGCTCGACCACGTCGCCGTAGCGCGAGACGTCGTTGTTGCCGCCGGAGACGACGCAGACGACCGGGCCCTCCGGCGGGCGTCTGAGGAAGCTGCGGGCCGCCGCGCTGGCGAGCGCCCCGGCCGGCTCGGCGATCACGCCCTCGGACTGGTACAGCTCCAGCATCTCGGTGCAGACGGCGCCCTCGGGCACCGCGACGACCTCGTCGACGAGGTCGCGCACGAGCGGGTGGGTCAGCTCGCCGACGCGCCCGACGGCGGCGCCGTCGACGAACGTGTCGACGTGCGCGAGCGAGACCGGTCCGCCGGCCGCCAGCGCCGCGCCCATGCTGGCCGCGCCGGCC
>DATIOB010000338.1:0-6458 GCA_035473605.1 Conexibacter sp. | reverse complement strand
GCGCGCACGACGCCGAGCCCGTCGAACGCGAGCGCGCTGGTGACGCGGCCGGCCGTTCTGCCGTCGGCCGCCGTCAGCTCGTCGCCGGCCGCGAGCAGCGCGTGCTCGGCGTGCAGCCGGCAGATGCGGCGGTGGACGGTTCCCGAGCGCTCCTGCCGCAGGACGGTCTGGAGGCCGGGATAGAGGCCCTTGTCGGTCGCGACGGTCGCGCCGTCGAGCGCCAGTTCGGCCGGCAGCGTCGCGTCGCTGGCGTCGGTGCCGTAGAGCAGCCGCCCGTTCGCGATCCGCAGCGCTTCCCAGCCGCAGCGGTCGAGCGGGCTCGCGCCATGCTCCGTCAGCGCGGCGACCAGGCGCGCAACGTGGTCGGCGCGCGCGACGAGGTCGATCCCGGCCCAGGCGCGGACGGCGCGGACGGGAATGCCGGCGAGCTGCGTCGGGGCATGGGCGTGCTCCTCGGCGGGCAGCTCCGCCAACGCCTCCGACTCCCCCACGAGCGAGACGAGACCCTGCTGCAGCGTCAGCTTGTGGATCGCGACGTTCCAGCCGATCCGCCCGTTCCACAACCCGCGGAACAGCCCTTCGAGCGCGGGCCGCTCGCACTGCAGCAGCCAGCCGCGCTCGGTCCGCAGCACGCGCGCGAGCGCGCGCACCTGGCCTCTCGGGGTCAGCAGCGCGGTCGCGCCGCCGCCGCCGACGGGGAGCCGCGCGAGGTCGGCGGTCAGCAGCGCCTGCAGGTACGGCAGCGCGTCGGGCCCGGAGACGGCGAGCTTGCCGGCCTCGGAGCGGTCGATCCAGGTGAGGGCGGGCACGGCGGTCACACTCACACCTTCGCACTTCAAGGCGGCTTGAGGTCAAGCGATCGACGCGGACGCGGGTGCGCGATGATCCGCCGATGTCCCTCCCCGAGCCCGGCCTCTACCGCCACTTCAAAGGCAACGACTACGAGCTGCTCCACGTCGCGCGGCATTCGGAGACCGAGGAGCTGATGGCCGTCTACCGGCCGCTGGCGAGACCGGAGTCGATCTGGGTGCGGCCGCTCGACATGTTCACCGAGCTGGTCGAGCGACCGGAGGGGGCGGTGCCGCGCTTCGCCCCGCACGCCGCCCGCGACTGACGAGTCGTACCGTTGACGGGCAGATGGCCTCCTGGGACGTCCCCCGTCGACCGACGACCGCCGCCTTCCGCGACTTCCAGGCGGTCGACCGCGACCTGCGCGCCGCGCTGCGGCTCGGCGTGCGCTTCGCGGAGGAGGCGTACGAGCGGCTGTGGGCCGAGGCCGGCCGCCACGCCGGTGGCGGCCGTGACCAGCGCACCGTCTTCGAGGAGCTGCACGACGGTCTCTGGCAGCCCGACTACCAGTGGGCGCACGCGGTCGCGCTGCTCGGCGACGCCGTCGCCGGCTACGAGGCGTACGTCGAGCGGGCGCATGCGGAGCTGCGACCGGGCGGGCCGACCGCGTGGGCGCAGCTGCGCGCCGGCTTCGCGCGCCTCGACGTCGAGATCGATCCGCCCGGCGTCGAGCGCGCCCGCGCGCTGCGGCGGCTGCTCGCGCTGCGGCGCGGGGAGCTGCGCAGCGAGCAGCAGCGCACGCGGGTGCGGGCGCCCGCCGGCGACCTGCTGGCCGTCGCGGCGGCGCTCGACGCGCACGACGTGATCGACGTGCTGGACGCGCTCGGGCACGCGGCGGACGCGATCGATCCGGTCGTCGTGGCGCACCGCCCGGGCGGTCGGCCGCTGCCCGAGTGGGTGTGAGGCGGGGCGGGCAGCACGCGGCGCGCAGCGCGGTGCGGACGCTGCGCCTAGGCTGAGCCGATGGCCCCCTTCCCCACCACCCTGACGACCGACCGGCTCGTCGCCACGCGCACCGACCTCGCCGCCGAGCTGGACGACTACGCCGCCCTCTTCGCCGATCCCGCCGTCGCCGGGCCGATGTGGCCCGCGCACCTCGGCGGCGTTCGCACGCGCGAGCAGAGCGAGCAGTTCGTCGCCCACTTCGACGCGCACTGGAAGGCGCACGGCTTCGGACCGTGGACCGTGCGCGAGCGTGACGGCGGCGCCTTCGTCGGCCAGGTCGGGCTCGGCCACACGATCGTCGCCGGCCGTGCCGAGGTCGAGGTCGGCTTCATCCTCGCGCACGACCACTGGGGTCGCGGCTACGCGACCGAGGTGACGCGCGCGGCGCTCCAGCACGCGCCGTCGCTGCGCGGTCTCTCCTCCGTCGTCGCCTTCGCGACGCTCGACAACGCCCGTGCGCTCGCGACGCTGGAGCGCTGCGGCTTCGCCCACGAGGCCGACGCCGTCATGTTCGAGCTGGACGTGACGATCCTGCGTGTGGCGGTCTAGATCGCCTTCAGGAGCCCGCCGTCGAGCACCAGCTCCGCGCCGCGCATGCTCGGCACGGCGCCGGAGGCGAGCAGCAGCACGAGCGCGGCGACCTCCTCCGGCGCGGCCATCGCGCCGGTCGTCATCCCGGCGAGCTGCGGGATCTGCTCGACCAGCTGGTCCGTCGTGAGTCCGAACTGCTCGGCCATCGCGGCGCCGGGCGAGTCGGCGCCGGTCCACAGCGGCGTCAGCACCGGTCCGGGCGAGATCGTGTTGACGCGCACGCCGCGCGGTCCGAACTCCTCGGCGAGTGCCTTGCCGAGGTTGAGCATCGCCGCCTTCGCCGCCGCGTAGGCGACGACCGACGGCTGCGCGAAGCGGGCGTTGGCGGAGGCGACGTTGACGATCGCGCCGCCGCGCTCCAGCAGGCTCGGCAGCGCCGCGCGGGTGGCGCGCACGGTGCTCATCAGGTTCAGCTCGAGCACGTGGTCCCAGTGCTCGTCGCTGACGGAGAGGAAGCCGCCGAACGGGGCGGGGTTGCCGCCGACGTTGTTGACGAGCAGGTCGATCCCGCCCAGCTCCGCGCGGGCGTGCTCGACCAGCCGCTCGGGGCCGCCGGCGACGGCGAGGTCGACGGCGAGCACGTGCGGCGTGAGGTCGAGCAGCTCCGCACCGGGCGTGCGCGCGCCGGCGACCACCTGCGCGCCCTGCGCGACGAGCGCGCGGACGGTCGCGAGGCCGATGCCGCGGCTGGCGCCGGTGACGACGGCGGTCGTTCCGGTGAGGTCGATCTGCATGGTGAGGCTCCTGCGTTCGCTTGCTTGCGGGAGCGTCACACTCGCGGCCGCGGCCGCTCGCGGCTAGTGGTTTTCGGACGCGGCGTTGCGTCGCAACTGCGCCATCCATCGCTCGAAGCGCGCACGGCGCTCCGGCCGTCCGCGCGCGAGCGCGGCGCTCCAGACGACGATCTGGAAGCGGCGCGCGGCGACGAGCGCGCGCAGCACGTCGGCATGGACCGGCTCGCCGTAGCCGCGGTAGGCCTGGCCCGCGGCGGCCGGGTCGTGATCGCCGAACGGCGGCAGCGCGGCGTAGAGGCAGGCGAGGTCCCAGGCGCGCGGACCGACGAAGGCGTCCTCCCAGTCGTTCCAGAGCGGGCCGCGCGCGGCGTCGTCGAGCACGTTGCGCAGGTGCGCGTCGCCGTGGATCGGCTGCAACGGCAGCGCCAGCCGCTCGACCCGCTCGCGCACGTGCGCCCCGCGCTCCCGCAGCAGCGCCGCGTCGGCGGCGTCGAGGTCGCCGGCGGCGGCGAGCCGCTCGACGATCGCGCGCGCCTCGTCGAGGACGGCCCACGGGCGCAGCGACGCCGCGCCATCCGGCGCGGTGCCGCCGCCAGCCGCGCCGCCGCGGCCGTCGCCGACCACCGTCGCCAGCGCCTCGTGGCACTCCCGCAGCGCGCGGCCGGCGGCGTACGCGTCGAGCGGGCGCGCGACCGGCGCGACGTACTCCCAGAAGCCGAGCGTGAAGCCGTCGCGGCTGTGCGGGCCCGGCGGCAGCAGGTCGCTCGGCGCGACGACCGGCGCGCCGGCTCGCGCCAGCGCGCTCGCGACCGCCAGCTCGCGCGCCATCCCCTCCCCGCCCGGCCGCCATTGCGCCGTCCCCGTCGCGACGCGGGCGACGAATTCGACGCTCACGGGGGGAGTTCCCGCTCGCGTTCCGCGGGGCCGGCTCGCCGTCGCGGAGCTCCCGATGCGAAGCACCAGGTTGCTGCCCTCCGTCAGGACCTCCGCGCGCTCGACCGCCAGCCCCAGCTCGCGCGCGACCGCGACGGCGGCGAGCAGCGGAGGGTTTCGCACCGTGGCGGTACAAAACCCTCCGCTGCTGTCGCGCGGTCCCGGCATGCGTACAGCCTAGAGACGGGTTCGACACCGGAACTGTCGCGGCGTTGACAGACCGGCGGCGCGAACGGGAGCAGGATCGATCCATCGCTTCCACCGCTTCCAGCAAGGAGCCCGCCATGTTCGTCTCACTCGCCACCACCGCCCGCCGCACCGCGCTGACCGCCGTCGTCGCGCTCGGAGTCGGCGGCGCCGCCGCGTCGCTGCCGGCCGCATCGCTCGCCAGACCGATCCTCGACACGCCGCAGGCGAAGGGCTGCAAGCTGCCCGGCGGCAACGCGATAAGAAGCGGCTCGAGCGGCAGAGCCGGCGGGATCGAGTACGCCTGCAACGACGGGATCGCCTGTCAGGTCGAGGGCGGCAGAACGACGAGAAAGTGCTCGCACGCCGCACAGGCGATCCGCGGCGCCGGCGGCCGCACGCTGCCGGACCTGCAACTGCTTCGCTAGCGTTTGTCGCATGCCCAAGCGCGCCGCCAACCGTGACTCCGCAGTCGTCTGGTCCAGCAGCGGCGGCGACCTGCGCAAAGCCCGCCCCGACTCGTCGCAGACGCCGCCGCCCGCGCAGGGCGGCGGCCGCGTCAAGGTCCGCCGCGAGACCTCCGGTCGTCGCGGCAAGACCGTCACCACGATCACGAACGTCCCGCTCGGCGACGACGGCCTGCGCGAGCTGGCTGGCCGCCTGAAGAAGCGCTGCGGCGTCGGCGGCTCCGCCAAGGAGGGCGTGATCGAGCTGCAGGGCGACCACCGCGACGCCGTCATGGAGGTCCTGCGGGCCGACGGCTTCGATGCCGTCCTCGCCGGCGGCTGAGCGCGCGGCGGTGCCCTCCACCCCCGAGATCCGCCGCGCCGTCCCCGACGATCTGCCGTGGGCCGCGGCTGCGCTCGCGCTCGCGTTCGCCGACTATCCGTGGACGCGTTGGGTCGTCGACGAGCGCGACCATCTCGACCGGCTGGAGGGGCTCTACGCGATCTACCTGCGCGTGGCGCTGGAGCTGGGTCAGGTGTGGGTCAGCGACGACGCCAGCGCCGTCGCTGCGTGGACGTCGAGCCGCACCGCCGCCGCGCAGGACGAGCTGTTCGAGCGTGAAGGGCTCGCGTTGCGGGTCGCGCAGCTGAGCGGCGACCGGCTCGGCAACGTCGCGACCGGGATCGAGCTGCTCGCGCCGCACACGCCGAGCGAGGACCACTGGGTGCTCGCGGCGGTCGGGGTCGTGCCGGGCCGCCAGGGCGAGGGGCTCGGCCGGCGCCTGCTGGAACCGGCGCTCGCCGATCTCGACGCGCGCGGCGAGCCAGCGGTGCTCGACACCTCCACCGCCTCGAACGTCAGCCTCTACGAGCGGCTCGGCTTCGCCGTCACCGCCGAGCTGGAGATGCCCGACGGCGGGCCGCGCGTCTGGCTCATGAAGCGCGATCCAAGCTAGCGCGACTCTTGCACCAGGAGCGCGATCTGGACGCGGTTGTCGACCTCCAGCTTCGCCAGCAGGCGCGAGACGTGCGCCTTCACGGTCGCGACGCTCATGTGCAGCTCCGTCGCGATCTCCGCGTTGGCGCAGCCGCGCCCGACCGCCAGCGCGACCTCGTGCTCGCGCGGGCTGAGCGTCGCCAGCAGCGTGCGCGCCCGCTCGCCGCGCACGGCCGCCTCGCCGTCCCCGGCGACGAGCGCGATCAGCTGCCGCGTGACGCCCGGCGACAGCATCGCCTCGCCGGCCGCGACCAGCTCGATCGCGCGCACGATCTCGGCCGGCGGGGTGTCCTTCAGCAGGAAGCCGGCGGCACCGGCGCGCAGCGCCTGCAGCACCAGCTCGTCGGCGTCGAACGTCGTCAGCACCAGCACCGCCGGCGGCGACGGCTGCCCGCGCAGCAGGCGCGTCGCGGCGATCCCGTCGAGCTGCGGCATGCGGATGTCCATCAGCACGACGTCGGGGCGATGGCGGTCGACGGCGCTCAGCACCGCGCGCCCGTCGTCGGCCTCGCCGACGACCTCGACGCGGTCCGCGGCGCCGGCCAGCAGCATCCGCAGCCCGGAGCGCACGAGCGCGTCGTCGTCGACCAGCAGGACGCGGATCATCGCGGCAGCGGCAGGGTCGCGCGCAGCAGGAAGTCGCCGTCGGCGTCGGGCCCGTGCTCCAGCGCGCCGCCCGCCAGCGCGACCCGCTCGCCGAGGCCGACGAGGCCGGTGCCGGCGCCGGGCAGCCCGCTCGCGGCGGACGTCGCGGCCGGCGGCGCACCGACCGGCCGG
>DATIOB010000337.1:0-4690 GCA_035473605.1 Conexibacter sp. | reverse complement strand
GGTCGAGCCCGCTCAGCCGGCGACCGGCTCGGCCGCGCCGCCGCCTCCGCCGCTCGACGACACGCCGGTGCGCGACGGCTGGCTGCCGCCGCGCGCCTCCTGAGCGGCGCCGGCCGCGGTTGAGGGCCCCCCGGCCGCCGGCCCGTCCGGGCCGGCGCGCAGGTAGGTCGTCAGGAAGACGAGCGCGACGACGCCGATGAACAGCAGCGTCGGCCCCGAGTCGTTGAAGAGCGAGCCGGAGATCGACGCGCCGAGGCCGCCGAGCAGCGCCGCGCGCCAGACCGGGTCGGCCTCGATGCCGCCGTAGATCCGCCTGCGGTGCTTGACGGCGTAGGTCACGGCCAGGACGCACAGCAGCACCAGCAGCGGCCCGTAGCCCGCGCGCAGGATGTTCCACGCCAGCTCGTAGCGGCGCTGGAAGGTGTCGACCTGGTCCGACAGCGAGCCGTTGAGGACGGTGCGCGTGAAGTGGCCGTCCCCGCTGGTGACGATGTCGACCGCGGCCAGCGCCGCGAGACCGGCGACCGGCGTCAGCAGCGCGAGCCCCAGCGCCTTGCGCGTGATCCCGCCCGGCAGCATCAGCAGCGTCGCGACGGCCGCGCCGCCGGCGACGGTGAAGATCCCGCCGACGTCGGCGCCGAGCCGGCCGGAGCCCATCACGAGCGCCAGCACGCAGCCGCCGAGCGCGAACGCGAGCGCGCCGCCGCGCGTCTGCTCGCGCCGCCGCAGCCAGGCGGCGATCGCGATCAGCAGCATCACGGTGAGGACGATCTCCAGCTCGTTGCCGAGGCCGTAGAAGCGCGAGCCCGAGCGCGGGCTGGGGCCGAGCAGCGAGCGGATGATGAGGTGCGAGTGGTTGGCGAGGTCGGCCGCGTAGGCGACCAGGCCGACCGTGCAGGGGATCGCGGGGCCGCGCGGCCAGCGCGCGAAGCGGTCGGTCAGCAGCGCGAGCGCGAACGAGCCGCCCGCGATCGTGAACAGCTCCGCCTGGCGCGAGGGCGCCAGCGCCGCGGCCGCCAGCACCATCGTCGGCAGCCACATCATCGCCAGCCCGCCGAGCCGCAGCGCGAAGCGGACGCCGCTGCGGTCGCGCACGATGCCGGCGAGCAGCACGATCGCCAGCCATGTGAAGAGGAAGGTCTGCAGCGCGGGCATGCGGCGCGCGGCGATCACGCTGAGGCGCTCGTCGAGCGCGTTGATCGCGGCCGCGTCGCGCTCGCCGGAGAGGCGGATCGGCTGGCCGCGGACGCCGTCGGGTACGGCGACGCCGAGGTGGTCGAGGATCGTCGGCAGCAGGTCGATCCCGGCCGCGACGCCGTCGAGATGGGTCGTCGCCGACGTGAAGCTGCCGCCGGAGCCGTTTCTGAGGCCGATGATGCCGGTCCACAGCAGCTGCGGGCCGCGGAACGGCGGCGGCGCCTGCTCGGCGATCAGCAGCTGGTCGGGGGCGCGCTCCGCGATCAGCTCGTCCAGCTGCCCGTCGCCGGTGGCCCCTGGCGGCAGCAGCGTCACGACGAAGCGGTGCGTTCTCAGCATCTTGCGCGTGCGCGCTGCGACCGTCAGCGGCGTCCCGACCGAGACCGACGGGATCGCGCCGTCCTCGTCGGTGGCGGCGATCGCCTCGAGGTTGGGGTTGTCGGTGATGCCGACGAAGCCGACCCCGCCCGGGATCGAGCTCGCGAGCAGGCCGGGCGTGACGTCGGCCGGCGCGGTCTCGGCGCGCTGCACCGCAGCCAGCCAGTTGACGATCAGGCCGCTGTCGTCGTCGCCGCGGATGAAGCGCAGGTCGGGCGGGTCCTTCGGCGTGTAGGTGCTGCGCGAGGTGCGCGTGCCGGCGGTGATGTCGAGCAGCGCCTGCGTCTGGCTGTAGCCCGACTGCGTCGCGCTGAGCGCACCGAGCGCCAGCTGCGGGTGGCCGGCGAGGTAGCCGAGCACCTCCGGCAGGCCGGCGGCGTCGGCCGGCGGGTCGCTGTCGGGCAGCGGCTCGACGCCGGCGGGGGTGTCGGGCGAGAGCGGCATCAGCGCCAGCACCGCGCTCGACTCCGCACCGGCGCGGGCCGGCAGCGCGGCGGCGAGGCACGCGAGGCTGGCGACGACGGTCAGGAGCAGGAGCGCGCGCAGGCGGAGACGGCTCGCGCGGGCGGGGGACTGCATCGTCAGAAAGGGTAATGGTCGTCGGTCGGCGGCAGCCGCAGCGTGAACGTGGCGCCGCGGGCGGCGGGGACGCGGTCGGCCGCCGGAGCGTCGTCGCCGTCGCCTGCGGCGGGCACCTCGAGCACCAGCGACCCGCCCATCCGCTCGGCCAGCTCGCGGCCGATCGCGAGGCCGAGGCCGAAGCCGGCGCCGGCGACGCCGCTGCCGCGCGCGAAGCGCTGGAAGACCTGCTCGCGCTCGTGCGCGGGCACGCCGGGGCCGGCGTCGCTGACGCTCAGCTCGGCGGCGCCGCCGTCGCCCGCCGGGCGCACGCGCACGTGCACCGGCTCGCCCGGCGGGCTGGCGCGGACGGCGTTGTCGAAGAGGATCCGCAGGATCTGCGCGACGGCGCCCGGGTCGCCGCTCGCCCAGACCGGCTCGCCGGGCTCGTCGAGTTGCGGGACCGTCCGCCCCTCGGCGGTCGGGACGCCCAGCTCGAACTCGGCGATCACGGCGCGCGACAGCTCGTTCAGCTCGACCGGCTCGCTGCGCAGCGCGACCTCGGCGTCGATGCGGCTGAGGTCGAGCAGGTCGGCGGCGAGGCGGCCCAGCCGGCGCGCCTGCGCCAGCGCCCGTGCGACCTGCTCGCGCGCCTGCTCGGAGCTGACTTCCCCATGCTCCAGCTCCTCGTCGAGCAGCTCCAGCATCCCGCGCAGCGACGCGACCGGCGTGCGCAGCTCGTGCGAGGCGGTCGCGACGAACGCCCGCCGCGCCTCCTCCTGCTGGTGCAGCCGCTGCTGCATCCGCGCGAAGGCGCGCGTGAGGTCGCCGACCTCGTCGCGGTTGCGGTCGGCCGGCACCTCCTCGACGGGCCCATGCTCGGCCAGCCGCACGGTCGCGTCGCGCAGCCGCCGCAGCCGCCGCACGAGCGTCGCGGCGAAGCCGAACCCGAGCAGCAGCGCGATCACGAGCCCGCTCAGCGCGGCGGTCAGGAAGGCGCGCCGCACGACGGCGACCGCGTCGCGGATCTCGCTGACCTGCTTGCGCGCCGCCAGCACGTAGCGCTGGCCGTCGATCCGCACCGGCAGCGCGACGCGCACGACCTCGTCACCCTCGAAGGTGCCGGCGCTGCCGACCACTCTGCCCTGCTCCAGCGCCTTCGCGACGTCGTCGAACGGGTCGGCGGCGGCGGTCGCGGCGTCGGTCGTGCTGAGCCGCAGGGCGTGCGCGGCGTCGAGCACGTAGACCTCCGAGGCACCGCTGGTGCGGGTCAGCGCGAGGCCGATCTGCTGCAGCGCGTTCGATCTGATCGCCAGCTGGCGGGTGCTCAGCGCGGCGAAGGCGTCTCTGGTCTCGTGCGCCTTCTGCACGAGCGCGTCCAGCTCGGCCTTCTCCAACCGCCGTTCGAGCGGCCCGAGCAGGCCCATCGCCGCGACCGCGAGCGTCACCGCCGCGGTCAGCACCAGCGCGCCGACGATGCGGCCGCGCAGGCCGAGCGCACCGATGTTCACGGTGCCGAGGACCCTCCCGCTCAGCCGGCCTGCAGCCGGTAGCCCGCGCCGCGCACCGTGACGATGTGGCGCGGGTGGTCGGGCTCGGGCTCGAGCTTCTCGCGCAGGTGGCGCACGTGCACGTCGATCGCGCGCGGGTCGCGGTAGGCGCTGTCGCCCCAGATCGCACGCAGCAGCTCCTGGCGGTTGCGCAGGCGGCCGGGATCGGCCATCAGCGCGTCGAGCAGCTCGAACTCGGAGAAGGTGACGTGCACCGGCTCGCCGTTCATGCGCACCTCGCGGCGCGCCTTGTCGAGCTGGATCGGTCCGACCGTGACGACGTCGGCGGCGCCCCCGCCGCCGGCAGCCGGCGCCTGGGCGCGGGCGCGTCGCAGGACCGCGCGGATGCGGCTGCGCAGCTCGGCGAGCCCGAACGGCTTGGTGACGTAGTCGTCGGCGCCGGCCTCCAGGCCGAGCACGGCGTCGGCCTCGCTGTCGAGCGCGGTCAGCATGATGATCGGGACGACGTTGTGGCGCGCGCGCAGCGTGCGGCAGACCTCGTAGCCGTCCGGCCCAGGGCCGAGCGCGACGTCGAGCAGGACGACGTCGAACGGCTCGTTGGAGGCGCGCTCGATCGCGGCCCGCCCGTCGGAGACGGCCTGCACGCGATGGCCCTCGCGCGAGAACGAGCGCATCAGCAGGTCGCGCAGATCCGACTCGTCGTCGACGACGAGGATCGTCAGCGACGTGTCGGGGCCGTCGTGCCACGGCGTCGATCCGTTGCCTGTGCCGGGCGGTCTCTCCTGCATCGGTCTGTCGATGCTAACCGCTCTACCGCAGCGCGGCCGGCGGAACCGGCTGGGCGATCGACTCGGCGCCGATCGTCGTGTGCGGATCGTCGTCGCTGCGCCGCGTCGGGATCCCGACGCGACCGGCCGCGCCGACCGCCCACAGCAGCGATATCCACGTGATCGTCGCGAGCGTGACGTGAACCCAGACGAAGTCGGCCGGCAGCTTCAGCGCGTACTGGACGCTGCCGACGAGCCCCTGCGCCGCCATCAGCACGC
>DATIOB010000336.1:0-9025 GCA_035473605.1 Conexibacter sp. | reverse complement strand
CCGCGCGACGGCTGTTCGCGCTGTTGGCCGTCTTCCTGCTGATCGGCGCCGGGACGGCCGTCGCGATCATCGCGACCGGCAACCGCGGCAACATGGTCGAGGTCAAGAGAGTCGTCTCCGACAACGCCAGAGACGCCCTGCAGCAGCTGCAGGACATGATCGACAACAACTCGAAGTAGGCGCGCTACGCCGCGGCGGCGAGCGCGCCCGGCGCGGCGCCGGCGCGCACGGCGGCGGCGACCTGCGGCAGCGTCCCGGTCGCGATCGCGCCGCGCAGGTCGGCCATCAGGCGGGCGATGAACGAGAGGTTGTGGAGCGTCACGAGCCGCAGCGCGGTCAGCTCGTGGGCGCTGAAGAGGTAGTGCAGGTAGGCGCGCGTGAAGCCGCCCGAGCACGCCGGGCACGGGCAGTCGTCCATGATCGGCTCGTTCACGTGCTTCATGCGGCCCTTCGTGAGGTCGATCCGCCAGCGTCTGGACGGGTCCGGCACGAGCGCCATCCCGTGGCGGCCGATCCGCGTCGGCATCGCGCAGTCGAAGGTGTCGATCCCCAGCTCGACCCCGCGCACGAGGTCGTCGATCTCACCGATCCCGAGCAGATGGCGCGGCTTGTCGGGCGCGACCTCGTCCAGCTCCGCGGTCGCCCAGCTGACGACCTCGTACATCTGCGGCTTGTCGGCGCCGAGCGAGCCGCCTATCGCGACGCCGGGCGCGGAGGTCTGCGCGATGTGGCGGGTCGCCGCGCGGCGCAGGTCCTCGTAGACGCCGCCCTGCGAGATCGAGTAGAGCACCTGTCTGCCCCCGCCCCCGCCCGCGAGCGGCTGGTGCTCGTCGTGCCAGGCGATGCAGCGGTCGAGCCAGCGGTGGGTGCGCTCGGTCGAGCGCTCGGTGTACTCGCGCGTGACGTGGAAGGGCGTGCACTCGTCGAAGGCGAGCGCGATGTCGGAGCCGAGCGCGGCCTGCACCTCCATCGAGGTCTCGGGCGCCATGAAGCGCGGGCCGCCGTCGATGTAGGAGCGAAAGCGGACACCCTCCTCCTCGATCCCGAGGATCGCGCCGGCGCGATCGGAGCCGGTCGGGGCGCGGCCCTTGATCTCGTCGGCGACGGTCCCGTGGCCCATCGAGAAGACCTGGAAGCCGCCGGAGTCCGTGATGATCGGGTCGCTCCAGCGCATGAACTCGTGCAGGCCGCCCAGCTCTCTGACCAGTTCCTGACCGGGCGAGAGGAAGAGGTGGAAGGTGTTGCCGAGCACCATGTCGTAGCCGAGCGCGGCGACCTCGCGCGGCTCGAGGCCCTTGATCGTGCCCTTCGTCGCGAGCGGGACGAAGGCCGGTGTGCGGACCTGGCCGTGGGCGAGGTTGAGGACGCCGGTGCGCGCTTGCGAGCCGGGGTCGCGGTGGTGGATCTCGAGGAGCGGGGCCATACGTCGCTGGACCCTATCGAGCCGGGTGCGGCGGTCGCCTTCCGCGCGCGCCGCGCGCCGCGCGACTCGCTCCTCGCGCCGTCGCATGCGCGGCGCCCGGCCCCAGAAACCAACGAGCCCGCGACTGGGAGGGTCACGGGCTCGTTGGTGGTAGGTGGCCTTGGACAGATCGGGTCGCTTCGACCGTGCAGGCTCGGAGCGATCCGATTCGTCGGCCGGCCTGGCCGACGCATGGGGCTGCACAAGTCGAATCAAACGACGGTGCAACAACAAGTCGAAAACTAGGCTAACACACCGTCGACCAAAAGAAAAGCGCTTTTGCGACCACCATCGAACATTCTGGTGCTATTCAATCGGCCAGCCAGCCAGGACACAAGGGGAGAAAACCGAACCCTGCACAAATGTACGAGTCTCTCCCCAAACCTGCCTATTCCCGACCCTCGCTGAGGCGCTGCGGAGGCGGGCGCGTCCGGCGATATCTGGTCGCTTCCCCAGTGACGAAGAGCGCCGCCCCCGGGGGGAACGGCGCTCGACTTCGGAGACCTCATGTGGGGTGAGACGCCAGGGTGGCGTCCCGCTGCGCTCAGCTGCGAACCGGCGGCCGAGACGCGCTCAGGCCGCCGGCGCGGCCTCGCTGCCCTCGATCGCCGGCTACTCGGCCCGCTCGACGCCGATCGCGATGCGGCGCGGCTTGCGCTCCGCGGGCTTGGGGATCCGCACTTCCAGCACGCCGCGCTCGAAGCTGGCCGCGATCGCGTCGCCGTCGACGCCCTCGGGCAGCGTCAGCGAGCGCGAGAAGGCGCCGTGCGCGCGCTCGAGGCGGTGCACTCCGCCGCGCTCGCTCTCGACCGCCGCCTTGCGCTCGCCGGAGACCGTCAGGACGCGCTCGTCGAGCTCGATCGCGACGTCCTCCTCGTGCACGCCCGGAAGGTCGGCGCGCAGGACGAAGTGGTCCTCGCTCTCGACGAGATCCATCGCCGGCACCCAGCGCGCCAGCGCCGCGCGGCCGCTGCCGCCGCCGGCCGACGGCGTGTCGAAGAAGGTGTCGAAGAGGCGGTTGACCTCGTTCTGGATCGAGTTGATCTCGCGGATCGGCTCCCAACGCACAAGTGCCATCGTGTCCTCCTTTCGAGGGATGTGATCTGTTGTGAGCCGAGTATGAAATCTAAGTCGGAAGCTGTCAAGTCTTTTCGCCCCCTGCAAGCACGCCAAGATTCCCGGACGGCGCCGGGCACGGTTCGCTGCGAGCGGGTGCGGCGACTACGAGGAGGCGGCCGGCGGCAGCAGCCGCGACCAGTACGCGGCGAGCTGCTCCAGCTCGCCCTCGCTGAAATGCGACAGGAAGCCGCGGCGGATGCCCTCGTGGTGCGTCGGGCGGGCCGCGTCGAGCAGCTCGGCGCCGGCATCGGTGAGCACGGCGAAGGAGCCGCGCGCGTCGTTGGGGCAGGCGGCCCGCTCCAGCAGCCCGTCGCGTTCGAGCCGGTCGACGAGCCGGCTCATGCCGCTGCGGCTCAGCAGCACGGAGTCGGCGAGGTCGCACATGCGCATCTTGCGCTCGGGCGCGTCAGCAAGCTGGATCAGCACCTCGTAGGAGGTCAGCGGCAGGCGATGGGCCGACTCCAGCTCGGCGTCGAGCGTCTTCATCAGCGACGCGTGGGCCCTCAGCAGGCCCTTCCAGGCGCCCAGCTCGGTCGCGTCGAGCGGACCGGCGGCTCTTGGTGCTGTCGCCGACATCAGGCGAGAAAGGTAGCAACGAGCGCCGACACGCAAGGTCAGCACACCTGCGTCAGCGTCCCTTCTCGACCTCTCTGCGCAGCCGCTCGTTCGCCTTCTCGAGCTGCTCGAGCGTCGACTTGCCGACCGACGGCGCACCGACCGCGCGGTTGATGCGCCCGTTGATCTCGCGGTGCTCCTCTCTCCCCCGCCGCGCGATCGTCGCGACCAGTCTGGCGCGCTCCTCGCGCAGCGTCTCGCGCCGCTGGTAGGCCGATCTGGGGTCGTCGGCCGCGCTCGGCAGCTCGACGCTCTCCGGCTCGCCGCCGGCCCGCTTCGTCTCCGCGATCCCGCCGCCGAAGGCCATGAAGGCGGCCGACGGTCTCGCCGCCGCGACCGGCTCCGGGTCGGCGAACAGCATCATGTTCTCGCCGATCTGGATGTGCTCGTCGGGGCGCGCGTCGGAGTAGAGCGCCTCGTAGACGCCCGGCTCGCTTCTGCGCCGCTCCGGCGGCTCTTCCAGCTCGCCCGTCTCCAGCGCGGGCTTCAGCTCGATCGCGTGGTTGCGCTCCTCCTCGATCCGCGAGGCGAGCGTCTTCAGCAATATGTCCGACGGCAGGAAGAGGAACGACATCTGGTTGCGCGGTCTCGGCGAGCGGCGGATGAAGCGGCCGACGACCTGGCGGAAGAACAGCTCGGTGCGCGCGGAGGTGGCGTAGACGCCGACGCGCAGGCGCGGGATGTCGACGCCCTCGGAGACCATCAGCACCGAGACGATCCAGCGCGAGGTGCCGGCCGCGTAGCGGGCGATCCGCTGCGAGGCGTCGGCCTCGTCGGATGTGACGATCAGCGGCGCCTCGCCGGAGATCCGCTCCAGCTGGGCGGCGAGCTGGATCGCGTGCGCCTTGTCGAGCGCGATCACGAGCCCGCCGGCCTCCGGATGGTCGCCGGCGCGGATCTCGCCCAGCTTCATGTCGGCGTCGATCAGCACGCGCCTGATCCAGTCGCCGTCGCCGTCGAGCGCGGTCCGCAGCCGGCGCGCGTCCTCGTTGCGCGGCAGCACGACCGAGAAGTCGGCGCGGCGGCGGCGGCCGTCGCTCGTCCACTCCATGTCGCCGTCGTAGGGCTGGAAGGTGATCGGCCGGCAGACGCCGTCCATCAGCGCCTGCGTGTACGAGTAGGCGTAGCTGGCGCTGGAGACGCCGTCGGCGTCGTACTCGACCCACGGGATCGGCGAGTTGTCGGAGCGGAACGGCGTGCCGGACAGCAGCACGCGCTTGCGCGCGTTGGCGAAGGCGTCCATCGCGGTCGCGCCCCAGGCGGCGTGCTCGCCCATGTGGTGGGGCTCGTCGGCGATCAGCAGCGTGCGGCGGCCGTTGCAGGCGATCCGGTGCGGTCTCGGCCCCGCCGCGACCGCCTGGTAGGTGACGACGACGCCGTGGCGGTCCGACGGCTCCGGCCCCTCGGAGTTGGGCCGGTTGGGCTCCAGGTCGATCCCGTAGCGGGCGGCGTCGGCGGCCCACTGGCGGCAGATGTGCGCGGTCGGCGCGAGGATCGCGACGCGCTGGACCTCGCCGCGCGCGAGCATGTCGTACGCGACCCGCAGCCCGAAGGTCGTCTTCCCGGCCGCCGGCGTCGCGGAGGCGAGGAAGGCGTCGCCCTCGTGCTCCTCCAGCGCAGCGATCGCCTTCTGCTGCCAGTCACGCAGGGGCCGCCCCTTCGGCCAGGGCGGGAGGTTCGTCCTGCGGCCGGCCGCCGTCACGAAGCGATCAGAGACTGGCCCGTCATCTGCTCGGGCTGGTCCTCGCCGAGCAGCTGCAGGAGGGTCGGTGCGACGTCCGCGAGGATCCCCTCCTCGCGCAGGCTCACGCCCTCGGCGGTGACGATGACCGGGACGGGGTTGAGCGAGTGGGCCGTGTTGGGGCTGCCGTCCGGCTCCAGCATGTGGTCGGCGTTGCCGTGGTCGGCGGTGATCAGCAGCACGCCGCCGCTGTCGTGGACCGCTCTGACGACCTCGCCGAGGCAGGCGTCGACCGTCTCGACCGCCTTCACCGCGGCGGGGATCACGCCGGTGTGGCCGACCATGTCGGCGTTGGCGAAGTTGATCACCCCGAAGCGCGGCTGGTCCTCGTTCCAGGCGTCGACGAACAGTCTCGCCGCCTCGCGCGCGCTCATCTCGGGCTTGAAGTCGTAGGTCGGCACGTCGCGCGGGGAGGGCGCCAGCTCGCGCCGCTCGCCGGGGTACGGATGCTCCTCGCCGCCGTTGAAGAAGTACGTCACGTGCGGGTACTTCTCCGTCTCGGCGACGTGCAGCTGCGTGCCGCCGCGGTCGGCGAGCGTGCTCGCGAGCGTGATCTCCGGCCGCGCCGGCGGGAAGGCGACGGGGAACGACCAGTCCTCGTTGTACTCCGTCATGCAGAAGTACCGCTCGACCGGCGGCGCGCCTCTGCGGTCGACCTCGTCGAACGCGGGATCGGCGAGCGCGAGCGTGATCTCGCGCATCCGGTCGGGGCGGAAGTTGAACGCCAGCACGCTGTCAGCGGGGCGGATCGTCGCCTCGGCGCCGACGCTCGTGGCGGTGATGAACTCGTCGGTCTCCCCGCGCGCGTAGGCGGCGCGCGCGGCGGCCGCGACGCTGTCGGCGTGGTGCTGCGCGGTGCCGTGCACGAGCAGGTCGTACGCCTGCTGCACGCGCTCCCAGCGCTTGTCGCGGTCCATCGCGAAGTAGCGGCCGATGACGCTGCCGACGCGGCCGGCGCCGGCCTCGGCGCACCAGCCCTCGACCGTCTCCAGATAGCCCGCGCCGGCCTTCGGCAGCGTGTCGCGTCCGTCGGTGAAGGCGTGGATCACGAGGTCTCTGACACCCAGCTGCGCGCCCAGCTCGATCAGCGCCCGCAGGTGTCTCATCGCGCTGTGGACGCCGCCCTCGGAGACGAGCCCGATCAGGTGGACGCGCGTGTCCCTGCCGGCCTCGAACGCCTCGCGCAGGATCGGGTTGGCGTCGAGCGTGCCGTTCTCGGCCGCCTCGTCGATCCGCGTCAGGTCCTGCTTGACGATCGCGCCGGCGCCGAGGTTGAGGTGGCCGACCTCGGAGTTGCCCATCTGCCCCTCGGGCAGGCCGACGGCCTTGCCCTTCGCGATCATCTGCGTCGTCGGGAATCTCTCCCACAGCGCGTCGAAGACCGGCGTGCTGGCGAGCGAGATCGCGTTGCCGGGGCCGGCCGGGGCGAGGCCCCAGCCGTCCAGCACCACCAGGGCGACCCGAGGGTAGATGCTCATCCCTGCGCTGCCTCGATGATCGCGGCGAACGACTCGGGATCGAGGCTGGCGCCGCCGACGAGACCGCCGTCGACGTCCGGCAGCGCGATCAGCTCGGCCGCGTTGTCGGCCTTCATCGAGCCGCCGTACAGCACGCGCACCTGCGCGGCCGCCTCCTCCGAGCGCTGCGCGACGAGCGCGCGCACGAAGGCGCAGGCCTCCTGCGCCTGCTCGGCCGACGCCGTCTTGCCGGTGCCGATCGCCCAGATCGGCTCGTAGGCGATGACGACCTTGGCGAGCTGGTCCTCCGGGACCTTCGCGAGGCCCTCCTGGATCTGATGGCGCAGCTTGCGCTCGGTGTCGCCGTTGTCGCGCTCCTCCTCGGTCTCGCCGACGCAGAGGATCGGCTCGAGGTCGGCCGCCAGCGCGGCGGGGACCTTCAGCGCCAGCGCCTTGTCGGTCTCGCCGAAGTACTCGCGCCGCTCGGAGTGGCCGAGCACGACGCCCTGCACCTCCAGCTCGCTCAGCATCGCGGCGGAGACCTCGCCGGTGAAGGCGCCCGACTCGGCCTGGTGCATGTTCTGCGCGTAGACGCGCACGGCGCTGCCGCGCGCGGAGTCGACCATCGCCTGCAGCGAGGTGAACGGCGGGCAGATGCCGATGTCGACGCCGTCGGCGGCGAAGACGCGCGGCAGCAGCGCCTGGATGAACTCCTCGGCCTCCGCGATCGTCTTGTTCATCTTCCAGTTGCCCGCGATCAGCGGGGTGCGCGGGTTGCTCACTTGAGCGCCTCCACTCCGGGCAGCTTCTTGCCCTCGATCAGCTCCAGCGACGCGCCGCCGCCGGTCGACAGGTGCGTGACGCGGTCCCCCAGCCCGAACTGCTGCAGCGCCGCGGCGCTGTCGCCGCCGCCGACGACCGTCGTGCCCTCGCAGGCCGCGACCGCCTCGGCGACCGCCCGCGTGCCGGCCGCGAACGGCTCCAGCTCGAAGGCGCCCATCGGGCCGTTCCAGAAGACCGTGCCGGCCTTCGCGATCTCGTCGGCGTACATCTGCGCGGTGCGCGGGCCGATGTCGATCCCCATCCAGCCGTCGGGCACGTCGACGCCGTCGAGCACTCTGTGCTCGGCCTCGGCGGCGAAGCGGTCGGCGATCACGAGGTCGATCGGCAGCTCCAGATGCGAGCGGTCCATGCGCGACTGCGCCAGCGCGTCCTTCGCCGGCCCGACGCCCTCGGCCTCGCAGAGCGAGTCGCCGACGGAGTGGCCCTGCGCCTTGAAGAACGGGAACGCCATCGCGCCGCCGATCAGGATCGTGTCGGCGACGTGCATGAAGCGGTCGATGACGGCGATCTTGTCGGTCACCTTCGCGCCGCCGACGATCGCCACGAGCGGCTTTCTCGGGTGCTCGAGGATGTGGCCGAGCGTCTTCACCTCGCGCTCCAGCAGCCGGCCCGCGGCGTGCGGCAGGCGTCTGGCGACGCCCTCGGTCGAGGCGTGCGCGCGGTGGGCGGCGCCGAAGGCGTCGTTGACGTACACGTCGGCCAGCGACGCGAGCGCGTCGGCGAGGTCGCCGTCGTTCTTCGTCTCGCCCGGCTCGTAGCGGACGTTCTCCAGCAGCAGGATCTCGCCCGCTCTGAGGTCGTTCGCGAGCGCCGTGACCTGGTCCCCGACGACACCCGGCGCGAGCTTGACCGGCGTGCCGATCAGCTCAGCCAGGCGGTCGGCCACGGGCCGGAGCGACAGCTCCGGCTCGCGGTCCTTCGGACGACCCAGGTGCGAGACGAGCACCAGCGCGGCGCCACCGTCGAGCAGCTCTCTGAGCGTCGGCAGCGCGCCTCTGATGCGCGTGTCGTCGGTGACCGCGCCGTCCTTCAGCGGAACGTTGAAGTCGACGCGGACAAGGACCGTCTTGTCCTTGACGTCGAGGTCGTCGAGCGTCTTCACAGCACCTTCTGCACGAGGTCGACGACGCGGCTGGAGTAGCCCCACTCGTTGTCGTACCAGGAGACGACCTTGACCATCGTGCCCTCGAGCACCGCGGTCAGCTGCGAGTCGACGATCGACGAGCGCGAGTCCTTGACGATGTCGCTGGAGACGATCGGGTCCTCGGTGTAGCCGAGGATGCCCTTCAGCGGGCCGTCCTCGGAGGCCGCCTTCAGCGCCGCGTTGACCTCCTCGACGGTGGTCGCGCGCTTGGCGACGATCGTCAGGTCGACGACGGAGCCGGTCGGGACGGGGGCGCGCACGGCGAAGCCGTTGAGCTTGCCGTTCAGCTCCGGGATCACGACGCCGATCGCCTTCGCGGCGCCGGTCGAGGCCGGGATCAGGTTGAGCGCCGCGGCGCGGGCGCGACGCAGGTCGCTGTGCGGCATGTCCTGGAGACGCTGATCGGCCGTGTAGGCGTGGATCGTCGTCATCAGGCCGTGGTCGATGCCGACCGTGTCGTTGAGCACCTTGGCGACCGGCGCGAGGCAGTTGGTCGTGCAGGAGGCGTTCGAGATGACCGTGTGCTCGGCCTTGTCGTACGTCTCGAAGTTGACGCCGAGGACGACGGTCGCGTCCGGCCCCGTGGCGGGCGCGGAGATGATGACCTTCTTGGCGCCGCCGGCGAGGTGCTTGGCGGCGTCCTC
>DATIOB010000335.1:0-1679 GCA_035473605.1 Conexibacter sp. | reverse complement strand
CCGGCGCCTGTCGAGCAGCGACGGGATCCACAACTACTTCTGGAAAGCACGGCCGGAGGCGGCCTGAGATGGCGAGCAACGGACTGAGCGATCGCGTCGCGATCGTCGGGATGGGCTGCACCCCGTTCCGCGACCACTGGGACAAGTCGGCCGACGACCTGATCGTCGACGCCGTGCAGGAGTGCCTCGCGAGCGTCGGCGACGGCGCGCTGACGACCCGCGACGTCGACGCCTACTGGGTCGGCACGCAGGGCTCGGGCATGTCGGGGATGACGCTCTCCAGACCGCTGCGGATGGCCGGCAAGCCGGTCACGCGCGTGGAGAACTTCTGCGCGACCGGCTCCGAGGCGTTCCGCAACGCCTGCTTCGCGGTCGCCTCCGGCGCCTACGACGTCGTGATGGCGACCGGCGTCGAGAAGCTGAAGGACTCCTCCTTCTCGGGCCTGACGGCGACCTGGCCGCCGAGCGACGGGACCGAGGTCGAATGGACCGCGCCGGGCGCCTTCTCGCTGCTGGCGCCGGCCTACGCCGACCGCTACGAGGTCGGCGCCGAGCAGCTGCGCGAGACGCTCACGCACATCGCCTGGAAGAACCACCGCAACGGCGCGCTGAACGAGCGGGCGCAGTTCCGCAAGGAGATCGCCAGAGCGGCGATCAGCGGCTCGATGAAGATCGCCGGCCCGCTCGGCGTGATGGACTGCTCCGGCGTTGCCGACGGCGCCGCTGCGGCGCTGATCGTGCGCGCCGAGGATGCGCATAGATACACGGACCGGCCGATCTACCTCAAGGGGATGGCGTTCGTCTCCGGCTCCGGCGCCGGGATCGCCGCCGAGGGCTACGACTTCACGACCTTCCCGGAGGTCGTCGCGGCGGCGCGGGAGGCGTACGCGCAGGCCGGCGTGACCGACCCGCGCAGCGAGATCGCGCTCGCCGAGGTGCACGACTGCTTCACGCCGACCGAGCTGGTGCTGATGGAGGACCTCGGCTTCTCCCAGCGCGGCGAGGGCTGGAGAGACGTGCTCGGCGGCGTCTACGACCGCGACGGCGAGGTCGCGATCAACCCCGACGGCGGGCTGAAGTCGTTCGGCCACCCGGTCGGCGCGACCGGCCTGCGGATGCTGTTCGAGTGCTTCACCCAGCTGCGCGGCGAGGCCGGCGAGCGGCAGGTCGACGGGGCGCGGCTCGCGGTCGCGCAGAACCTCGGCGGCCAGCCGGGCGCGTGCGTCGCCTTCATGGCCGTCGTCGGAACGGAGGAACCCGCATGAGCATCGACTTCAGCGACCGCGTGGTCCTGGTCACCGGCGCCGGCGGCGGGATCGGCCGCGCGCATGCGCTGCTGCTGGCGCAGCGCGGCGCGACCGTGATCGTCAACGACGTCGGCCTGAGCGTCCACGGCGACGGCGCGTCGAGCGGCGCGGCGGAGGCCGTCGTCGCCGAGATCGAGGCGGCCGGCGGCCGCGCGCTCGCCTCGACCGAGTCGATCGCGTCCCCGGAGGGCGGCGAGGCGATCGTCGCCGCGGCGGTCGCCGCCTACGGCCGCCTCGACGTCGTGATCCACAACGCCGGGATCCTGCGCGACAAGTAGTTCGCGAAGCTCGAGCACGACGACGTGCAGGCGGTGATGGACGTGCACCTCGGCGGCGCCTTCAACGTGCTCGGCCCGGCCTTCAAGGTGATGA
>DATIOB010000334.1:0-3440 GCA_035473605.1 Conexibacter sp. | reverse complement strand
CCCCGTCGGTGAACTCCAACAAGGTCTGCGCCGCCTGGGCGCCGTCCTCCGCGGCATGGAAGCGCTGGCCGGCGAGGCGCAGCGGCGCGTAGACCTCCGGCGCGAGCAGCAGCACCAGCAGGCCGGCCTCGAAGCTGAGCGCGCCCTCGGCAAGCTGGACGCCGACGACCGCCGCCGCGATCGCGGTGCCGACCATCGCCAGCAGCTCCAGCACCAGCGCCGAGAGGAACGCGACCCGCAGCGCCGCGACCGACTCCGCGCGGTAGCGCTCGCCGATCTCCCCCAACGTCGTCGCCTGCGCCTCGGCGCGGCCGTGGGCGCGCAGCGTCGGCAGCCCGCGCACGACGTCGAGGAAGTGGGAGCCGAGCACGCCGAGCGCCTGGCGCCGCTCGCCGATCCGCGCCGCGCTGTCGCGTCCGACCAGCACCATGAAGACGACGACCAGCGGCAGCGTCAAGCCGAGCAGGATCCCCACGACCGGGTCGTGCCACAGCACCACCGCGACCAGCGCCGGCGGGACGGCAGCGGCCAGCACCAGCTGCGGGACGGCCTTCGCGTAGTAGTCGGCGAGCGCGTCGACGCCGTGGACCGCCGCGGTCGCCAGCTCGCCGCGGCGCGCCTCCTCGACCCGCCGCGGCCGCGCCGCGAGCACGCTCGCCGCGACGCGATGCCGCAGCTCGCCCATTGCCAGCTCCGCGGCGCGGCGGCCGAGCCATTCCGTCGCCGCCGCCAGCAGCGCCCGCCCCGCGACCGCGCCGGCGAGCACGGCCAGCGTCCCGCGCAGCGACGTCAGATCCCGTCCGCCGAACGCCGCACCGTCGACCGCGTGCGCCAGCGCCAGCGCCTGCACGACCAGCAGCGCCGCGCTCGCGAGCCCCGCCGCGGCCGCGCCGGCCAGCAGCACCCGCGCGCGCGGCACGAGCCCGAGCAGCCGCCGGTGGATCGCTCTGGGGTCGCGAGCGTCCCCCGCGTCAAGCGTGAACGCCCCGCCCTCCCCAGCGCCGTTCCTCGCCGGCCGCGAAGCGCGCCGGCAACCGAGCGGAGCGCGGAAGCGCGTCACGGACGTCTCCGCCGCCGAAACCCAGGCCCGCTGGGCGCAACAGGCGCAGCGGAGTCCGCAGACCCCACCACCCGCGCCACCACATCGATGGGGCTCGGCACGGGCGCGCCGACGTCGGCGCGCGTCATCCGATGGCGGAAGAGCCAGTAGCTCCACGCCTGCAGCCCGATCAGCACCGGCAGCAGCAGGCCGGCGACGATCGTCATCAGCGTCAGCGTGTAGTCGCCCGCGGCGGCCGCGGCGAGCGTCAGCGGCGCGCCGCCGTCGCCACCCGCGATCCCGGCCGGAGACAGGACCGCGAACCACGTCACGACGAGCAGCCCGATCGCGGCGCAGCCGGCGGCGAAGGCGACCGCCGCCGCACGCGCGCCGATGCCGCCGACCGCGCCAGCATCCGCCGCACGCGCGCCGGCGCCCACCCGCCACCCCGCGCCCGCCGCAACACCCAACGCCGCGACGCACGCCACGCACGCGCCCCACCCGACGATCCCGGGCGCGTCGAACGCCGCAGCGGTCCACACCGCGAACCCGCCGACGGCCACGAACGCGACCGGCGCCGCCGCCCGCAACGAGCGCGCCGCCGCGACCCGCACGTCGCCGTCGGTCCGCAGCGACAGGAAGGCCGCTCCCTGCGCGCGGCAGAGCAGCACCAGCGCCACGCCGCCGCAGACCGAGTACCACGACACCACGTCCAGCGGCCCGGCGACGACATCAGAGCCTCTCAGCGCGATGCCGCGCACGACCGCGCTCCACATCAGCCCCCAGCAGAACGGCGCGACGGTGCTCGCGACCAGCAGCACACGCTCCCAGCCCGCCCGCCACCGCTCGCTGTCGCGCTTCCCCAGAAGCTCGATCGCCGCGTTGCGCGAGATCAGCGCCAGCAGCACGACGAACAGCGGCAGGTAGAGCGCCGAGGACCACGCGGCGTACCACTCCGGGAAGGCGCCGAACATCGCGACGACGGCGACGACGACCCATACCTCGTTGGCGGCCCAGGTCGGGCCGATCGCGTGCAGCGCGACGCGCCGGTCGCCGTGGTCCTGGCGGACGCGCCGCATCAGCATCCCGACGCCGAAGTCGAAGCCCTCCAGCACCAGGTACAGGACCCACAGCGCCACGATCGCGACGAACCAGATCGACTGCAGGACGGAAAGATCAGACATCGGCCCGCCCTCCTAGTAGGTCAGCGCGAGGTCGGAGGAGGAGCGCCGCGGCGCGCCCTCGGGGCCCGGTGAAGCGTCGGCGACCGTGTGCGGCCCCTCCAGCCCCTCCGCGACCTCGTGCAGCGCCACCCGCCCGGCGAAGAAGAACGCGATCCCGTAGAAGGCGAGGTAGCCGGCGAGCGACAGCCCGACGACCCAGACGCCGACGTTCGGCGAGTTGGCGACGTCGGTCCGCAGCAGGCCCTCGACGATCCACGGCTGCCGGCCGCCCTCGCGCAGGATCCAGCCGCCGGCCTGCGCCACGAACGGCAGCGCCGCCGCGGCCACCGCCGCCTGCATGAAGCGGCGCGATCTGAACAGCGTGCCGCGCCACAGCAGCCAGACCCCGAGCGCCATCAGCCCTATGAGGGCGGTGCCGCTGCCGACCATCGCGCGGAAGCTCCAGTACATGAGGCCGACGACCGGCGTGTAGTCGCCCGGCCCGTATCTCTCCTCCGCCGCCGCCTGCAGCTCGTCGATCCCGCGCACCGTCGAGTCGAACGAGAAGCTGTTGAGGACCGACAGCGCGACCGGCAGCTTCACGTCGAACAGCAGCTCTCCCGGATTGGACGAGACGCCGCCGAGCGCGAACAGCGACAGCCCGGCCGGCGACTCGGTCTCGTACAGCGCCTCGGCCGCCGCCATCTTCATCGGCTGCTGCTCCATCGCCAGCATCCCCTGGAAGTGGCCGAAGGTCGCGGCGCCGAGCGCGGCGACGAGCCCGACCTTCACGCCCATCGCGACGACGGGCCGGAAGACCTCGACGTCGCGCCCGCGCAGCAGCTGGACGCAGGCGACCGCGAGCACGATCAGCGTCCCCGCCAGCAGCGCGCCGAACAGCACGTGCGCGACCGTCAGGCCGAGGTTCAGGTTGAACAGCACGGGCAGGACGTTCGTCAGCTGCGCCTTGCCATCCACCAGCTCGTAGCCGGTCGGGTGCTGCATCCACGTGTTCGCGACGAGGATCGCGTACGCCGACAGCACCGCCGCGCCGGCGACGATCCAGAGGCAGGCGAGGTGCAGCCGTCTCGGCAGCCGTCCCCAGCCGAACATCCACAGCCCGAGGAAGACCGCCTCGACGAAGAAGGCGCCGAGCCCTTCGAGCGCCAGCGGCGCGCCGAAGACGTCGCCGACGTAGGCCGAGAAGCGCGACCAGTTCATCCCGAACTGGAACGTCT
>DATIOB010000333.1:0-2863 GCA_035473605.1 Conexibacter sp. | reverse complement strand
CCGACCGACCGCGACCCCGAGCGCGTGCGCAAGGACGTGCGCGAAGGCTGGGTCTCGCCCTCGCGCGCGGAGGAGGTCTACGGCGTGGTGCTCGACGGCGACGGGGCGGTCGACGTGGAGGAGACGGGACGCCGGCGCGATGCTGCGCGACCAGACCGCCCCCGACGCTGTTGAGCAGCGGCTGCTGGCCGATTCCGAAGCGGCGGAGCTGTACTGATGCGCGTCGTCGTCCTGCACGGTCCCGGCGTCGACTGCCACCGCCCGTCGCTGGAGCGCTGGTGCGCGGCGCAGGAGGGGGTCGCGGTGGAGCTGGTGGTGTGCGGCGACGCCGAATCCCTCCTGCGAGAACTGTCCACGCCGGCCCCCGTCATCCTCGCGCCGGGCGCGCTGCGCGGCGACGCGGAGGTCCAAGCCGCGGCCGCCGCTCGCGCCGCCGGCCCGCTGATCTGGCTCGAGCTGGAGGCGGCGCTCAGCCCGCCGCCGACGGCGCTGGCGCAGGCGCGCGTGCAGACCGTCCGCGGGCGCGGGATCGACGGCCACCGCTGGGCGCTGCGCAGCCTGCTGGAGCGCGCCGCGTGGCCGTGGGTCACGCACGCCTACGGCGACGGCCGCGACCAGGTCGGCGACCTGCGGCTGCCGGCCGGAGCCGCGCCGCCCGCCGGCTTCCCCGTCGTCGCGCTGCTGCACGGCGGCGCCTGGCGGGCGCAGTGGGAGCGCGACCTGATGGACGCGCTCGCCGTCGACCTCGCGCGGCGCGGCTACGCGAGCTGGAACGTCGAGTACCGGCGCGTGGGGGAGGGCGGCGGCTGGCCGCAGACGTTCGACGACGTCGCCGCCGCGATCGACCTGCTGCCGCAGCTCGACGCCCCGCTCGACCTCGACCGTGTCGCTCTGCTCGGCCACTCCGCCGGCGGCCACCTGGCGCTGTGGGCGGCGGCGCGCGGGTCAGCCTCGCTCGTCGTCTCGCTCGCCGGCCTCCCCGACATGGCCGAGACCTCGCGGCGGGCGACCTACGACGACGGCGCGACCGCGCTGCTCGGCGGCCGTCCCGACGCATTCCCCGAGCGCTACGCGCTCGCCTCGCCGCAGGAGCTGCTGCCGCTCGGCGTCCGCCAGCTGCTCGTCCACGGCACCGCCGACCAGCCCGACAACGTCGACATGAACCGCAGCTACGCCGAGCGCGCGGCGGCGGCCGGGGACTGGGTCGAGCTGCTGGAGCTGGAGGGCGTCGAGCACTTCGCGCCGATCGAGCCGCGCTCAGCGGCGTGGGCGACGATCGCGAGCCGGCTGGAGGCACTGCTGTGAGCGGCTCACCGCATCGACACGCCGCCGTTGACGTCGAAGCAGGCGCCGGTCACGAAGCCGGCGTCGTCGCCGACGAGGTGCGCGACGATGGCCGCGACCTCCTCCGGCCGGCCGACGCGGCCGACCGGGATCGCCGCCGCCAGCTGCGCGATCCGCTCGGCGCCGAGCGCCTGCATCACCGGCCCGTCGATCGCCGCCGGGGCGACGGCGTTGACGGTCACGCCGTGCGGCGCCAGCTCGGCGGCGACGATCTTCGTCAGCACGAGGATGCCGGCCTTCGAGGCGGCGTAGTGGGCGCCGGCGACGAGCCCGCCGCGCTGCCCCGCGAGCGAGGCCATGTTGACGATCCGGCCGCCGCCCGCCGCGCGCATGTGCTCGCCCGCGATCTGGCAGCCGAACAGCACGCTGCGCAGGTTGATCGCCATCAGCTCGTCCCACTCCTGCTGCTCGATCTCGAAGAACGGGCGGCTGACCGTCTTGCCGGCGTTGTTCACGAGCACGTGCACACGACCGTTGCGGGCCTGCGCGGCGGCGAAGGCGGCCTCGAAGTCGCCGCGCTCGCTGACGTCGGCGACGACCGCGTCGCTGCGCCGCAGGCCGGGATCGAGCTGTGCCTGCGTCTCGCGCAGCGCGTCGCCGTCGAGATCGGCGAGCACCACGTCGTGGCCGCGCTCGAGCAGGGTCGCGGCGATCGCCCGGCCGAGCCCGCGCGCGGCCCCGGTCACGAGCGCGACGCGCCGTTCATCGAAGGAGTCTCCAGATGCCATTGATCAACGATAACCGCCTCCGCTTCGGCGTCGACACCGGCGGCACGTTCACCGACCTCGTCGTCGCCGGCGATCCCGGCGGGCTGCGGATCTTCAAGCGGCCGACGACGCCGGCCGACCCGGTCGAGGGGCTGCTCGACGCGCTCGACGCCGCGGCGGACGACTTCGGCTGCACCCGCGCAGAGCTGCTCGCGCGCGGCGACCAGCTCGTCTTCGGCACGACGCGCGCGACGAACGCGATCGTCGAGGGCGCGACCGCCCGCACCGCGCTGCTGACGACCGCCGGCCACCCCGACACGCTCACGCTGCGCGAGGGCGGCGGGCGCCCGAGCCTGTTCGACTACTCGCACGAGTACCCGGCGCCGTACGTCCCGCGCGCGCTCACCTTCGAGATCCCCGAGCGCGTCGGCGCCGGCGGCGAGATCGTCACCCCGCTCGACGAGGAACAGGCCCGCGCGCTCCTGCGCACGCTCCCCGAGCACCAGACAGAGGCGATCGCAGTCTGCCTGCTGTGGTCGATCGTCGAGCCGGCCCACGAGCTGCGCCTCGGCGAGCTGATCGCGGAGGAGCTGCCGGGGGTCCCGTTCACGCTCTCGCACCAGCTCAACCCGGCGCTGCGCGAGTACCGCCGCACCTCCAGCGCCGCGATCGACGCCTCGCTCAAGCCGCTGATGAGCACCTTCCTGCAGCAGCTCGGCGAGCGCCTGCGCGGCGCCGGCTTCGACGGCCGCCTGCTAATCATGACCTCGGCCGGCGGCACGCTCGACGCGCACGCCGTCGCCGCCGCGCCG
>DATIOB010000332.1:0-3477 GCA_035473605.1 Conexibacter sp. | reverse complement strand
CGTCACGCGCCAGGCGTTCCAGCTGCTGCGCGGCTTCGACGGCCGCACGACCTACCGCTACGCGGTCCGCCGCGACGCCTTCGGCACGCGCTGAGCAGCGGCGCCGCACCGGCGTCCGCGCAGGGATGGCGCGAGCGGGGTAGGAGAGCGGCGAAGGCAATGGACCGTGTCAAGGAGACCGACGTCGTGCAGATCCCGCGCTGGAGCATCCCCCTCGCCCTGACGGTCGCCGTCGCAGCGGCGCCCGCATCGGCAGCCGCCGCGTCGGCGGTGAGGGTGTCGGCGAGGCCCGTGGCCGCGGCGCTGACGACGAGAGCGGCGAAGACGACGGTCACGGTGAAGAACACGGGCAAGCGCCGCGTCGGCGGGCTGGCGCTGTCGCTGTCGTCGGTGAAGGGCGTGCAGGCGACGCTCGCCGGCGCCAGACGCGGCCGGCTGAGCCGGGCGCTGCCGCCGCTGAAGGCCGGGCAGGCGGCGCGCGTCGCCGTCAGCCTCCGCCGCACCAGCAGAGGCCCGCGCACGGGCCGCCTCGCGATCAAGGTGACGCGCGGCGGCAGGACCGTCGCGAGCGCGCGCCTCGCGTTCGGCGCCGGCGATCGGACGAGACCCACGCCCGCGCCGCCGCAGCCGCCGCCGAACTCGCTCGCCGGCCGCTACTTCTGGGGCTCGCACTACACGCTCAACGGCATCGAGCAGAACACGCTCTGGTTCACCGGGCCCGACCTCGTCTACACCGAGGCGACCGAGAGCGCCTGGCCGACCTGCACCGCCGTCAGCGACGTCTGCAAGCCCTACAGCTACGACGCCAGCACCAACCAGCTGACGATCGACGGCAAGCCCGCGACGCTTGAAGGACGCAAGCTCTCGCTCGACGGCGACACCTACTTCGAGTGGGGCTTCCCGCCGGCCGGCGCGCGCTTCGAGACGCTCGTCACGTACTCGAACTCGAGCGGCATATGCCCGCTGTACTGCAGCTACTACACCGAGGAGCTGACCTTCGTCGCCGACGGCACGTTCGTCCGCGGCGCCGTCGCCTCCGGCACCGGGCCGGTCGTCGACTGGGCGTCGGTGCCGGCCGACCGCAAGGGCACCTACGAGGTCCGCGCCGACCGCACCCTCCGGCTCGCCTTCGCCGACGGCAGAGAGCGGATCGAGACGGTCGCCCTCTACCTCAACGACGACGGCACGCTGAGACCGGCCGGCGAAGGCCTGCTGCTCGGCGGCGACGGCTACTTCGACATCCGCGACTGACGCGGTCCGACCGGGTGCCGACGCTGGCGCAAACGCCAGTCCCCGGGGACTCCCGGGTGCTGGAGGCTGGCGCGCATGGAGATCGGATTCATGATCCTGCCGCGCTCCCTCGAGGAGACGCGTGCGGCGGCTGCGCTCGGCGAGCGGCTCGGCTTCGCCTGGATCAGCGCCGCTGACTCGCCGACCGTCTACCAGGACTCGTACCTGCACCAGCTGGAGATCGCGCGCGCGGCGCCGTCGGTGAGGATCGGGCCGATGGTCAGCCACGTCGTCGCGCGCCACCCGGTGATCGTCGGCAACCAGCTCGCGACGCTCAACGAGTTCACCGACGGCCGCGCGATCGGCACGCTGGCGACCGGCAACAGCGCCGCGCGCGGGCTGGGGATGAGACCGGCGCGGCTGAGCGACCTGGAGCAGGCGACGGCGGCGATCGAGGGCTACTGGCGCGGCGAGGGCGGCCCCTACCGCGACAGCGCGATCCCGCCGAGCGGGCTCAGACGGCGCGGCTGCCCGCTGCTGATCGCCGCCGACGGGCAGCGCGGCGCCGAGCTGTCCGGGCGCGCCGGCGACGGGCTGCTCTACGGCGGCACGATGGCGCCGCAGGTGCGGCGCCGCCGGCTCGCCGCCGCGCGGGCCCACGATCCGCACCGGACCGCGTGGATCGCGCCGACGGCGTCGCTGCGCGAGCGGATCGACGACGTCCGCGACGACCTCGGCGCGATGGTGATCGCGATGGCCAACCGCGCGATGCGCGGCGACCTCGACGAGCGCGCCGTGCCGCCGGAGGTGCAGGCCGACGTGCTGGAGATGCGGCGCCTCTACGACTACGGCTACCACGCCGACAACACGCGCCCGCGCAACACCGGCCTCGTCTCCGAGCGGCTGACCGCCCACCTGATCGACAGCCTCTGCATCTGGGGCGACGAGGCGCGCTGGGCGGCGACGCTCGACGCGCTGGAGGCCGACGGCTGGAGCGGCGTGATGCTGATCCTCGGGCAGGGCGAGCAGCCGCCGGTCGTCGAGGCGCTCGGCGAGCGGCTGCGGCGACTCGGCCGTCTGCGGCCGCGCTGAGGCGGCGGCCCCGCGCGCGGCGGCGCCACCGTCGGGCGCGTGCCCCGCGCGCCCGTCTCAGTACGAGCGCGGCAGCCCCAGCGAGTGCTGCGCGACGAAGTTCAGCACCATCTCGCGCGAGACCGGCGCGATCCGCAGCAGCCGCACGATCCACCACAGGTCGGCGAGGCCGTACTCGACCGAGAGGCCGTTGCCGCCGTGGGTCTGGATCGCGCGGTCGAGCGCGAGCCCGCCGGCGTCAGCCGCCAGCAGCTTGGCCATGTTGGCGGCCTCGCCGGCCGGCGCCCCGGCGTCGTGCAGCGCCGCCGCCTGCGCCGTCATCAGGCGCGCCGCCTCGAGCGCGATCTTCGCCTCCGCGAGCGGATGCGCGACGCCCTGGTGAGCGCCGATCGGCTGGCCCCAGACGGCCCGCTCGCAGGCGTAGGCGGAGGCCTTCGCGAGCGCGTAGCGGCCGATCCCGTTGCAGGTCGCCGCCGCCAGCACGCGCTCCGGGTTGAGCCCGTCGAAGCCGACCCTCAGCCCCTCCCCGACGCCGCCCAGCAGCCGCTCGTCGCCGACCTCGACGTCGTCGAAGTACAGCGTCCACTGCCGCTCGGGCGCGCGCATCACCGTCTCGATCACCTGCCGCTCCAGCCCCGGCGCGTCGACGTCGACGATGAACAGCGAGAGGCCGCCGCGGCCGCGCTCGTCGCCGTCGCCGGTGCGCGCCATCACGAGCAGCGCCTGGCAGTCCTCGACGCCGGAGATGTAGGTCTTCGTGCCGCGCAGCAGCCAGCCCCGCCCGTCCTCGCCGCGGCGCGCGCGCGTCGCGATCCGGTGCGAGTTGGAGCCGGCGTCGGGCTCGGTGATCGCGAAGGCGTAATGGGCGCTGCCGTCGCCGAGGCCGCGCAGCCAGCGCTCCTTCTGCGCCGCGCTGCCGTGACGCGCGAGCAGCGTGCCGGCGATCCCCGGCGAGACGAGCAGCGGCAGCAGCGGGCAGCCGGCCGCCGCCAGCTCCTCGCCGACGATCGCCAGCTCGACGAGCCCCAGGCCGCCGCCGTCGTACTCGGCGGGGATGTTGACGCCGAGGTAGCCGTGCGCGGCGAGCGCGCTCCACAGCTCCCGCGGCGGCTCGACGGCGTCGGTCACGCGCCGGAAGTAGGCGTGCCCGAAGTC
>DATIOB010000331.1:0-5725 GCA_035473605.1 Conexibacter sp. | reverse complement strand
GCTCGACGGTCGTGGCGAGCAGCACGCTGACACCAGCGGCGGGCGCACCGGAGCAGACCGCGGTGCGCGCGTCGGAGCCCGGCCCGCGGCGACGCAAGTCGCCGCGGGAAGGGGGCCACTGGAAGTGGTTCGCGCTTCCGGCGGTCCTCCTCGTGGCGATCTTCTTCGCGCTTCCGTTCGTGCTGAACGCGGGCTTCGCGTTCTCCGACTGGAGCGGTTACTCGGAGGAGATCGGCTTCAACGGGATCGACAACTTCCGCACGCTGGTCGACCAGGAGATCTTCTGGCCGGCCGTCCGCACGACGCTGCTCTACGCCGTCCTCGTGCTCGTCTTCCAGATGGCCGTCAGCCTCCCGCTGGCGCTCGCGCTGGAGGACACCAATCGCCTCAACACGATCTACCGCTCGCTGTTCTTCCTGCCGGTGCTGATCTCGCCGCTGGCGGCGGGCTACATCTGGAAGGGGATGCTGGCCGGCAACGGCCCGATCAACGGCATGCTGTCGTTCTTCCTCCCCGGCACGGTGGACACCGCCTGGCTCGGCGACCCGAGCACGGCGCTGCCGGCCGTCGCGCTGATCGAGGCGTGGAAGTGGAGCGGCCTGATCACGCTCGTCTACATCGCCGGCCTCAAGTCGATCCCGAAGGAGCTGCTGGAGGCCGCGACGATCGACGGCGCCAACGCCTGGACGCGCTTCTGGAAGATCAAGCTGCGGATGCTGGCGCCGGCGCTGACCTTCAACGTCGCCGTCACGCTCGCCGTCGCGCTGATGGCCTACGACGTCGTCGCCGCGACGACCGCCGGCGGCCCCGGCGACACGACGACGGTGCTGAACGTCGCGATGCGCCTGCAGTGGGGCCAGTCGTTCTTCGGCCCGGCCAGCGCGCTCAGCCTCACCGTCGCCGTCCTCGTCGTGATCACCGCAGTGCCCCTGGTGATGTGGCTGCGCAAGAAGGAAGTGAACTGATGTCCGTTCGCGTCAAGTACGCCGCGCTCACCCTCTTCGCGATCCCGTGGGTCGTGCTGCCGCTGTGGATGGTGCTCGTCAACGCGATGAAGCCGCTCGGCGAGGCGCAGGCGCTGTCGCTGAAGCTGCCCGAGCAGTGGGCGATCGGCGACAACCTCAGCACCGTCGTCGACGACGGTCACTACTTCACCGGCCTCCTCAACTCGCTGCTGGTGACGGTGCCGGCGATCGCCGTCGTGCTGCTGCTCGGCGCGATGGCGGCGTGGGCCTTCGCGCGCACCAGAAAGCGCTGGCTGAGAGCCGCGTACTACCTGACGACCCTCTCGGTCCTGCTGCCGCCGGCGATCATCCCGTCGATCTACCTGCTGAGAGAGCTGGCGCTCGACGGCACGCGCCTGGGCTACGCGCTCGTGACGATCTCGGCGCGCCTCGGCCTCGTGATCTTCCTGACGACCGGCTTCGTGCGGGCGCTGCCGGAGGAGCTGGAGGACGCCGCGCAGGTCGACGGCGCCAGCCCCGTGCAGACCTTCCGCCACGTGCTGCTGCCGCTGCTGCGGCCGATCCTGCTCGTCGGCGGCGTGATCCTGATGATCACCGTCTGGAACGACTTCTTCTTCGCCCTCTTCCTGATCCAGGGCGAGGGCAGCGCGACCCTGCCGCTGACGCTCTTCCAGTTCGCGTCGAGCACCGTCGACACGTTGAGCTGGAACCTCGTCTTCGCGCACGTCGTGCTCACCAGCCTGCCGCTGGTGATCGTCTACCTGTTCGTCCAACGCCGCGTGCTCAGCGGCCTCACCGAAGGAGCGGTCAAGGGATGACCCAGGCCTCCGGCAACTTCGACCTCGTGCTCGACCTGATCCGCGGCGAGGTCGACAGCGGGCGCCTGCCGACGGCCGTCTTCGGCGTCGCCACCTCGCAGGGGATCCAGGTCCTCGAGGCGTTCGGCTCGACCGGCAGACGGCCGGTCGCCACCGACGACACCTTCCTGCTCTTCTCGGCCTCCAAGCCGCTCGTCGCGCTGACCGCGCTGCGGCTGGTCGAGCAGGGCAGACTGGCGCTGCGCACCGCGCTCTCGGAGGCGCTGCCGCAGTTCGGCGTCGCGCGGATCGGCGACGAGGTCTCGCTCTGGCACCTGCTGACGCACACCGCCGGGATCGTCGAGGCGACCGTGACGCCCGAGACGAGCGTGCGCGAGCAGCTGCTGACCGCGCCGCAGATGTTCCGCGCCGGCGAGTACGCGCTGTACTGCAACGTCGCCTTCGAGGGGATCGCGGCGCTGGTCGAGTTCGCCGCCGGCGGCTCCTTCCACGACCATCTCGTCGACGATCTCAACGCGCTCACCGGCGTCGGCGGGCTGACCTACGACCCGACGGTCGAGGTCGTGCCGGTCGCCGGGCTCGACCGCGTCCTCTTCGACGTGCAGCGCTTCCGCGACGTCAAGCACCCGGCCGGCGCCCTCAACGCGCGCGCCGAGGACCTGCTCGCGCTCGGCTCGATGCTGCTGCGCGGCGACCGCAGACTGGTTCATCCGACGACGCTCGCCGCGATGCTGACGCCGCAGACGGCGGGGATCCCGCGGCTGCTGCCCGACCCGCTCCACATCGGCCCCGGCACGGGCCAGGAGTGGGGCATGGTCTGGAACATGCGGATGGGCTCGCCGACGCTGCTGGAGCAGCGCTTGTACGGACACGGCGGCCTCTCCGGGTGTCAATGGTGGATGTATCCGGACCACGACGCCTGCTTCGTCCTGTTGACTGGGCTGATGAACCCGCTCGACGTCGGCGTCGATCTCGACAACGTCCACAACGCCTTCACCACCTGCCTCAACCCCGCCGCCGTCGACTCGCCCCCGGAGGAGGTACCTGCATGAGCGCCCCGTCCTACGCCAGCGGCGTCTCCGACGTGCCGCTGATCGGCGAGACGATCGGCGAGAACCTGCGCCGCACCGCGCGCCGCGTCGGCGCGCGCGACGCGCTCGTCGCCTGCGAGCAGGGGCTGCGCTGGACCTACGCCGAGCTCGACGCCGCCGTCGACCGGCTCGCCAGCGGCCTGCTCGCGCTCGGCGTCCAGAAGGGCGACCGCGTCGGGCTCTGGTCGCCGAACCGCTGGGAGTGGGTGCTGGTGCAGTACGCCACCGCCCGCGTCGGCGCCGTGCTCGTCAACGTCAACCCCGCCTACCGCACGCACGAGCTGGCATACGCGCTGAGACAGTCGGGCACGAGCGTGCTGTTCGCCGCGCGCGCCTTCAAGACGAGCGACTACGCCGCGATGGTCGCGCAGGTCGGCGGCGAGCTGAGCGACCTGCGCGAGGTCGTCTTCTTCGACGACGACGCAGCCTGGGAGCGGCTCGTCGCGACGCCGGCCGACGACGCCGCGCTGGCCGAGCGGGCCGCGACGCTGAGCTTCGACGACCCGATCGACATCCAGTACACGAGCGGCACGACGGGCGCGCCGAAGGGCGCGACGCTCAGCCACCACAACCTGCTCAACAACGGCTTCTTCGTCGGCGAGCTGATCGACTACAGCGAGCAGGACCGCGTCTGCATCCCGGTCCCCTTCTACCACTGCTTCGGGATGGTGATGGGCAACCTCGCGGCGACCTCGCACGGCGCCTGCATGGTGATCCCGGCCGCCGGCTTCGACCCGGCGGCGACCTTGCGCGCCGTCGCGCAGGAGCGCTGCACCTCGCTCTACGGCGTGCCGACGATGTTCATCGCGATGCTCGCCGACCCGACCTTCGCCGAGCACGACCTCAGCTCGCTGCGGACCGGCATCATGGCCGGCTCCCCGTGCCCGATCGAGGTGATGAAGCAGGTGATCGACAGGATGCACATGGGCGAGGTGTCGATCTGTTACGGCATGACGGAGACCTCGCCGGTCTCGACGCAGACGCGCACCGACGACCCGCTGGAGCTGCGCGTCGGCTCGGTCGGCCGCGTCGGGCCGCACGTCGAGGTGAAGGTCGTCGATCCCGAGACCGGCCTGGTCGTCGAGCGCGGTCAGACCGGCGAGCTGTGCACCCGCGGCTACTCGGTGATGCTCGGGTACTGGGGCGAGCAGGAGAAGACGGACGAGGCGATCGACGCCGCCGGCTGGATGCACACCGGCGACCTCGCGACGATGGACGACGGCGGCTACCTCGCGATCGTCGGGCGGATCAAGGACATGGTCATCCGCGGCGGCGAGAACGTCTACCCGCGCGAGGTCGAGGAGCTGCTCTATCTCCACGAGGACGTGATCGACGTCCAGGTCGTCGGCGTCCCCGACGAGAAGTACGGCGAGGAGCTGTGCGCCTGGGTGCGGCTGCGCGAGGGCGCAGCGCTGGAGGCCGACGACGTGCGCGCCTTCTGCCGCGAGCGCGTCGCGCACTTCAAGGTCCCGAGGCACGTCCTGTTCGTCGATGAGTTCCCGATGACCGTCACCGGGAAGGTGCAGAAGTACAAGATGCGCGAGACGACGATCGAGCAGCTCGGCCTCGTCGCCGAGGAGACGAGCCGATGACGAGCGGGATGTACCGCCGCTTCGTGCCGGCCGAGCGCCGCAGACGGATGGCGGCGCTGCTGCAGAGACGCGGCTCGGTCTCGATCGCGGAGCTGGAGGAGGCGTTCGGGATCTCCGCGATGACGGCGCGGCGCGACCTCGCGGCGCTGGAGGAGCGCGGGCTGGTGACGCGCACGTGGGGCGGCGCGAGCACGCTGGCGCCGGTCGCGCACGAGGCGTCGTTCGCCGATCGCCTGCAGCGCGACGTCGAGCGCAAGCGCAGGCTCGCGGACGAGGCCTACAAGCTCGTCAAGCCGAACGAGACGCTGCTGGTCGACTCCTCGAGCACCGGCTGGTACTTCGTCGAGCGGCTGCTGGAGGAGCCGCTGCCGTGCACGGTCATCACCAACTCGCTGGCGGTGATGGACCTCGCCGAGCAGACGCCGCCGGGGATGCAGTTCGTCGTCGTCGGCGGGATCCTGCGCTCGCTGTCGCGCTCGACCGTCGGGCCGGCGGCGACGAAGGCGATCCGCGGCTACTACGCCGACCGCGCCGTCGTCTCCGTCTACGGCGTCGGCACCGACGGCTCGCTGACCGATCCCGACGCCTACGAGTCGGAGGTGAAGGCGGCGATCGTCTCGCGAGCACGCGAGCCGATGCTGCTGGTCGACGCGGCGAAGTTCGGGACGCTGGCGCAGAACCGCATCGGGGACGTGGAGGAGTTCGGCCACGCGATCACCGCCGACGTCGGCCAGGACGCGATCGACATGCTCGTAGCGGCCGGCGTGGAGCTGCACGAAGCCTGAGCCATGGCCGCATACCGGGGAGCAAATTGCGTGGGCGAGCTGCGAGGAGAGCGGCTGCGCTGTGAGCGGCTCGTCGATCCGCTCGCGGTCGCGGCGGCGACGCCGCGGCTGAGCTGGATCGCGGCGCCGGCCGGCGATGGTGCGCGCGCCGGCCGCGGCATGCGGCAGACGTCGTACCGCGTCCGCGCGGCGGCGACGCGCGCGGCGCTGCTGGCCGGCGAGCAGCTGATCTGGGACTCGGGGCGGGTGGTCTCCGGCGACGCGCTCGCCGTGGCGTGGGGCGGGCGACCGCTGGCGCCCGGCGAGCGTGTCGTCTGGGACGTCACGCTGTGGGACCAGCACGGCGAGGCCGGCCCGCGCAGCGTGCCGGCGAGCTTCGCCGCCGCGATCGACGACTGGGGCGGCGCGCAGTGGATCGGCGACGGTCATCCCTGGGCCGAGCACACGCCGGCGTCGGGCGCGGAGCTGGATCCG
>DATIOB010000330.1:0-5013 GCA_035473605.1 Conexibacter sp. | reverse complement strand
CCGTCGTCCGCTTCGATCCCGGTGAGGGGAGCTTCATCACCGACGGCGACGTCGGCTGCATCGTCGGCGTCACCGACGCCGGCCGCGGCACCGTCACCTGCGCCGGCCCGCCGGTCCACGCCGCGATCTGGGCCGGCGTGCCGTGCGGGACGCGCACAGACCGCGGCTGCGTGAACGACCGACGCGGCGGTCTGCTCTCGATCGGCCTGCGCGAGCGCGGCCGTCCGCTGCGCGACACGATCGACGGCGTCGGCGGCGCGAAGGGCACCGTCCGCGGCGACGAGATCGCGCTGCGCGGGATCCGCGGCCGCCACCTCCCCGACGGCGGCTTCTCCTTCCGCAACCGCAGCGGGCACGGCTTCACGCTGACCGAGGGTCGCCTGCGGCGCTTCTGAGGTCGCTTCGGCGGTGCGCCGGCCGGGTAGTGCTGCGGCATGCCCGCCCGCATCGCCGCTTCGTTCGCCGTGCTGCTGAGCGTCCTCGTGCTGTCGCTCGTCGCGAGCGGCGCCGCGTCCGCGGCGGCCGCCGCGCCGATGAAGTCGTGCAAGAGCGTCAGCGGCCGCGCCGGCGGCGTCGACCAGATCCGTGTCACGAAGAGCTTCTCCTGTCGTGAGGCGCGCCGCAGCATCGGCGGCTGGCTCAACCTCTTCCAGCAGTCCGGCCCGCCGCCGTGGACCTGCACGTCCAGAGGCGCCTCCGTGATGCGTTGGAGATGCCGCGTGCGCACCTCCTTCGGCGGCACCAGACCGCTGCGCCTCTACCGCCTGAACTTCCGCCTGCTCGACGCCTAGGCCAGCGCCGGCGCGTTGATCCGCAGCGCCGGCCACTGCTCGACGGCCGCCAGCAGCGTGCGGTCGTGCGTCACCAGCACGACCGCCGCGGGCGTGTCGACGAGCGCGGCGGTCAGCTCGTCGACGAGCGTGACGGAGAGGTGGTTGGTCGGCTCGTCGAGCAGCAGCAGCGACGGTCTGCGCCGCAGCACTTCGGCGAGCACCGCGCGGCGCCGCTGACCGACCGACAGATGGCTGACGGGACGTTCGAGGTCGGCGTCGGTCAGCAGCCCGGTCGCGCGCGCCGCCTCGCGGATCGCGTCGAGGTCGGGCTCGTCGCCGGCGCCGCGCTCCGCCGCGCCGGCCTCTGCCTCGCCGGCCTCTGCGTCGTCGCCCTCGCGGGCGGCATCCGCGGCGCGCGTCTCGCCGGCGGCGCGGGCGAGCAGCGCCAGCGGCGTGTCGTCGGGATCGAGGTCGTCCTCCTGCGCGAACAGGCCGACGCGCAGGCCGGGGTGGCGCGTGAGCCTGCCGCCGTCGGGCTCCAGCCGCCCGGCCAGCAGTGCCAGCAGCGTCGACTTGCCGGCGCCGTTGGGGCCGCGCACCAGCAGCCGGCCGCCGGCTCTCAGCAGCAGCTCCGACCCGTCCGGCAGCGCGAGACGGTCGCGGTAGCGCAGCCCGGCGGCGCTCAGCAGCGGCTCCTCGTCGTCGGCGGCCAGCTGCGGCAAGCCGAAGCGCAGCGGCTCGGGCGGTCCGGGGCCGCGTCTGGCGCGCGCCTCCTCCAGCCGCCGCCGCAGCGCGGCGACGGTGTTGCCGGCGCGGCTGGCGCGGCCGTGCCCGGCCGCGGCGGCGCCCGGGCGCCAGCTCTCGCGCGCCCGCGCCTGCGCGCTGGCGAGCTGGTCGGCCAGTCTCTTCTCCTGCTCGATCCCGCGCTGGTGGTGCTCGCGCCAGCGCCGCAGCGTCGCCGCGCGCGTGGCGCGGAACTCGGCGAAGCTGCCGCCGAACAGCACGCCGCTGCCGTCGGCGGTCGGGTCGAGGTCGAGCATCGCGGTCGCGACGGCGTCGAGCAGCCAGCGGTCGTGCGTGACGAGCACGACGATCCCGCCGTGCTGCTGCAGCCGCAGCGCGAGACGGTCGAGCGCGTCGTCGTCGAGATGGTTGCTGGGCTCGTCGAGCAGGACCGCGCCGGCCGGATCGTGCAGCGCGCAGGCGAGCCGCAGGCGGTAGCGCTGGCCGGGCGAGAGCCGCCGCAGCGGCATCGCGGCGGGGAAGGCGGCGCCGAAGTCGGCGAGCGCGTCGTCGAGCCGTCGCGCCGCGTCCCAGGCGCCGAGCCGCTCGGCGGCCGCGAGCGCCTCCGCATAGCGCTCGGCGGGGTCGCCGTCGCCCGCGTCGTCCGCGCCCGCAGCGCGCGCGTCCTCGCCGCCGTCACCGAGCGCCGCGGTCGCGCGGTCCAGCTCCGCGAGCGCGTCGAGCGCCGGGCGCAGCGCGTCGTCGCGCACGGTCGCGACCGTCGCGTCGACGGCCGCGGTCAGCTCCTGCGCCACGAGCATCCGCGCGGTCGTGCAGGTGACGGTCCCGCCGTCGGGCTCGAGCGTGCCGGCGAGCAGCCGCAGCAGCGTGCTCTTGCCGGCGCCGTTGTCGCCGATGATCGCGAGCCGCTGGCCGGCGCTGACCGTCAGCGAGATCCCGTCGAGCACGGGTCCCTCGCCGTAGCCCTTGCGCAGGTCGCGCGCGGCGAGATGGGCCGAGCGCCGCTCGAGGCGGCCGAGCGGCGGCGCGTTCGCCGGGATGTCGCGGCCGCGCTCAGCGGGCGTCGTCGCCTTCTCGCCCATGAGCGCAGCCACGGTAACAGGCCGCTGCGCGCGGCCGCGGCTCAGCCCACGGCCGTCAGGTAGCCGTCGATGTAGGCGTCGGCCCCGATGCGGCCGTTGACGAAGTTGAGGTAGAGCGGGCCGCCGGGCTCTCCGGCCCGCACACCCGGTCGGTCGAGCGTGCGCAGCCGGGTCGGGTTGGCGAGCGTCCAGGCCGACTCGACGGAGAGGTTGGCGGAGTTGCTGGCCGGCAGCGTCCCGTCGAGGAAGCCGATCGGCGGGAAGTTGCGGAAGCCGATGGTGCGCGCGGGCGCGCGCGTCGTCACCCACGAGAACTGCGCGTAGAGGCCGGGGAAGTCGGTGAAGTGGACGGCCCAGCCGACCGGCGCGTACGGCGTCTTGCCGATGCACGGCGGGACCATCCCCTGCGACGCGCCGAAGCCGGGGCAGACGGAGGCGTCGAATTGCATGTGGAAGCGGCAGAGGCCCTCGCTGCCCACGCGCGGGCAGTCGGGCGCGGAGGCGGCGGCGACGCCGTCGTTTCTGCCCGGTCCGCCGGAGAGGAAGTTCCTGCCCGGACCGCCGTCGAGCGCGTCGTCGCCGAGCGCGGCCCAGAGGCCGTCGTCGCCGGGGCCGCCGCTGAGGCGGTCGTCGCCGCCCTCGCCGTAGAGGCGGTCGTCGCCTGTCCCGCCGACGAGCCGGTCGCCGCCCGTCTCGCCCTGGAGCACGTCGTCGCCGCCGCCGCCGCTGAGACGGTCGCCGCCTGCGCCGCCGGAGATCTCGTCGTCGCCGGGGCCGCCGTCGACGCGGTCGTCACCGCCGCCGGCGTAGATCTTGGCGTCCTTTCCGCAGAGGGGTTCGAGGACGGCGATCTTACCGTACAGCGTTCTGAAAGGACTCAGGCGGCCGGCCCGCCGTTCGTCGGCGCGTACTCGTCATGCAGCCTCCACCAGCGGTAGGGCGGCGTCTGCGGCACCCACGCCGGTGACTCCTCCCACGTCTCCTGACGGCCGAGCGGCGTGCGGTCCAGCAGCGACCAGACGGTGCCGATCGCCTCGACGCCGCGATTGCCCGTGAAGTACGTGCGCACGATCCGCTCGCCGTCGCGCAGGAAGACGTTGAGGCCGAAGCCGCCCGGGACGTCGAAGTCGGCGTTGAAGCTGGTGCCGGCGACCGAGTACCACGGCACGTCGTCCCAGCCCATCCGACGCCTGTACGCCTGCTGCTCGGCGGCCGACGCGGTCGAGACGAGCGCGAAGCTGGTCTCGCGCGCGTGCAGGTGCTCGAGCCGGACGAGGTTGTCGACGAACATCGAGCAGCCGCTGCATGGTTCGGGGTGCTCTGGCCCGAACATGAAGCTGTAGACGATCAGCTGGCGGCGGCCGGCGAAGAGGTCGAGCAGCGTCGCGGGGCCGTCGGGACCGTCGAGCGCGTACTCACGCTCGACCGCCATCGCCGGCTGGCGGCGGCGTTCTGCGGCGAGCGCGTCGGCGGCGCGCATCGCCGCCTTCTCCTTGGCCAGCAGCTCGGCGTGCGCGGCCTGCCATTCCTGCGGCGAGACGACGGGTGGAAGGCTCATCTCGATCTCCTCTCCTCGCGGGTGCGTTGCCTCGGGGAACGATGCCATGCGCCTGCCCGTTCGCGTCCCGCGTCAGTCCGCTCCCCGGTCCTCTCGACGCCCCCGCCGTCAGCTCGGCAGCGAGGCGGCGAACCGCTCCAGCGCCTCCGGATCTCGCCATGGCGGCCCGTGCCCGAAGGCGACGACGGCGGGGCGCAGCTCGGCGAGACGGCGGATCTGCGCGCGGTTGAGCGCGGGATCGAGCGTGAAGATCGCCGGCGGCTCGTGGAGGCCGGGACGGCCCGTCAGCGGGTGCTGGCCGAACATCACGTCGGCGGCCAGCAGCGTGCGGTCGGACGCGCGCCAGAGCGAGATCAGGCCGGGCGAGTGGCCGGGCGTCTCCAGCACCTCGAACGAGCCGACGCGGTCGCCCTCGCGCAGGCGGCGCGCGACCGGGACGGCGGGCCCGGCCCAGGTCCGCAGCTGCAGTCGCGTGGCCGGGTTGAGCGGCGCGCGGTCGCGCAGCTCCCCGCTCGCGATCGCGTCGGCGTCGCGATGGCCGGCGAGCACCGGCAGCCCGAGCGTGCGCGCCAGCGCGGCGCTCGCGCCCTGGTGGTCGGCGTGAGCATGCGTGACGAGGTGGCCGGCCAGCTCGCGGTCGCGGACCTGGCGCACGATCCGCCGCGCGGCCCAGCGCGTGCCGGCGTCGACGACGTGGCCGTCGGCGAGGTAGACGTTGACCGCATGGCGGGGTGTGCCGCGGAGCAGGTGGAGTCCTTCGGCGATCTGTTCCATACAGGGGTGTACGGTACTCGATTCCAGACACCCCTGTATGGTCAACTGCGATGAGCCCCGACCGCCTCGATCGCGACGCCTG
>DATIOB010000329.1:0-2551 GCA_035473605.1 Conexibacter sp. | reverse complement strand
CAGCCAGATCGACAAGGCGCTCGCGCCGCTGCGCGGCGAGTCGACGTCGAGCGCCGACGGCGCGCGCATCAAGCGCAAGCTCGTCTCCCTGCTGGTGATGGAGAAGAAGACCTACGGCACCGTCGACCGCTCGCTCGCGGCCTTCCAGCGCGGTGACGTCAGCAGCGGCAACGAGCTGCAGCGGCGCGCGAAGGCGTCGATCGAGAAGATCCGCCGGCAGGCCGTCAGACTGGCGCCGGCGCTGCGGCGGCTGGCCGGGGGCGCCTGAGGCGCGCGCGTTGGGCCGCGTCCGCGGGCGCGGCCCAACGCGCGCGCGCGGCGACGCCTTGCGCCTCCCTAGAATCCGGTCGCCCGACGAAAGGACCGATCCCGCGATGCTCCGCACCTTCCTGCGAACGACGCTGCTCGCCGCCGCGCTGCTGCTGGGGCTGCCGCTCGCCGCCCGCGCCGACGACCGGTCGTTCGCGCGCGCTGCGATCACGCAGGCCGTCACGCTCGACAGACACGAGACCGCGGCCGGCAAGGCGCTCGCGAAGGTCGACACGAGAGGCGTCGCGGCCGTTCCCGGCGCGCGCAGCGCGATCAGGCTGGTGCGCCGGCAGACCGACCGCATGAGAGCGGCGGTCACGCCGGAGCAGACCTCGACGCCTGGCGGCGAGACCGCCAAGCGCAAGCTGCTGGAGATCCTGGCGGCCGAGAAGAGAGCGTACGGAACGCTCGACGAGGCGCTGGTCGCCTACAAGCGCGGCGACAGCGCGACCGCGCGGACGCTGCTCAGCCGCGCGAAGAGATCGATCGCGTCGATCCGCGCGGCCGCCGGCAGACTCGGCAGCGAGCTGCGCGCGATGGCGGCCTGAGTCGCGGCTGGCCGCTGCCGTCGCAGCGGCCTCGCCGGCGCTCGCGCCAGGGCGCGGCGGCCTCGCGCGGCACCCCGTGCCGGCGGTCGCGCCAGGGCGAGGCGGCCTCGCGCGGCGCACTCGCTCGTGCGATCTGTCGCGAGGCAGACGGCACGAGCTGCGCGGACTGCGCTACTCTGCCGCCTTCCCAATGAGAAAAGGCCCGCCAATGGCGAGCCTTTTCCCGGGAGGAGAGATGTGTCTATGTGGTGGTGCTGCGATCGGTGAGGAAGCTTTTTGCCGGGATTCGCGGGGCCCGGCGGGTGGTGCGTCGATCGCGTAGACACATAGTGCGCGTTTCCCTGCGTTCGTTGTGTGACGTTGGTCATAGAAGAGAAACGGGGGCGCAACAGCGCCGTCTCGACGCTGATCGGGACGGGCGTCGGCGAGCCGGTCGACGAAGGGCTGCGCGACAGGGTCGCCGCGCTCGCGAGCGAACGGCTCGACGCGGAGTTCCGCGGCTGGACCCGTCGCGGACGGACGCCGGGCCACGCGGGCAGCGCGGCGCGCCGGCCGCGAGCCGCTCAGACGCTCGCGCTCAGCAGCGGTCTCGCCGTCGGGGCGGAGCTGCCGCCGGCCGGCTCCTCGGTCACGAGCACCTGGTCGCCGGCGCCGAGCGACTGCGGGATCGCGACCGTCGAGCTGCCGTCGCGCGCGAGCACGAAGACGGTCGACGGCTCGACGTCGCGGCCGTCGCGCATCACCCACGCCTGGTAGACGCGCCCTCTGGCCGGCTGCGGCAGCTGTCTGACGTCGAGATGCCAGGCGCCGCCGTCGGAGATCAGCTGGCCGCTGACGACCGCTCTGCCGGCGTCGGCGGTCGCGACGACGGGGACGGTCGTGCGGTTGGGCGTCGTCGGCGCGCCGTCGCCGTCGCCGCCGTTGCCGACGACGAGGCCGATCGCGAACGCGGCCGCGACCCCGGCGGTGGCGAGCGCTGCCGGGAGCGCCGGCACGTGCCAGCCGCGCAGCCGCTCGCGCAGCGACGTGCGCTGAGCGCCCGCACCGGCATGCGAGCCGCGCCGCGTGCGTGAGGGCGCGGGCGCCTGCTCGGGGACGCCGGAGGCGGCCGACTGCTCCTGCTCGATCGCGGCCATGATCCGCCCGCGCAGCGCCGGCGGCGGCGACAGCTGCTCGACCGAGGCAGGCAGCAGCTCGACCGCGGGCGCGAGCCGGTGCAGCTCGCCGCGGCAGCGGTCGCACGTCGCGAGGTGGGCGGCGAAGGCGACCGTCTCGTCGGTGTCGAGCGCGCCGACGGCGTACGCGGCAAGGTCTTCGGCCCAGCGGCTGTGATCGTCCGCGATGTTCATCAGATCGCCTCGTCCATGCTGGTGCGCATCTTCTCGAGCCCGAGCCGCATCCGTCCCTTGATCGTGCCGAGCGGCACGTCGAGCAGGTCGGAGATCTCCCTGTGCGTGAAGCCGCCGAAGTAGGCCAGGCCGAGCACCTGCGACTGGTCGTGCGGCAGCTCGTGCAGCGCGCCGCGCACGACCCGCGCGCGCTCGCGCCGCAGCGCCTCGCCGTCGGTCCGCTCCTCGCTCGCCTGCGCCTCGAGCACGGCGTCGTCGTCGTAGTCGAGCCGCGGGGCGCGCGCCGCCGAGCGGCGCAGCGCGTCGATCGCGCGGTTGCGCAGGATCGCCAGCACCCACGAGCGC
>DATIOB010000328.1:0-3941 GCA_035473605.1 Conexibacter sp. | reverse complement strand
CGCGCATCCGCACGCTGGTGCTCGTTTTCTTCGTCCAAATCCCCGCCTGGGTCTACCTCGGCGGCTGGTTCCTCTACCAGCTCGTCGAGGGGCACGCCCGCCTCACCTCGGCATCGGCGAACGGCGGCGGCGTCGCTTTCTTCGCGCACGTCGGCGGCTTCGTCTTCGGCCTGCTCGCGATCAAGCTGTTCGCCCAACGGCGCAAGCAGGTCCCACCCCGGGTCGGAGAGGTGCAGTCGGCGTGAACGCCAGAAACGTCATCCTCGCGGTCTCGCTGCTGCTGATAGCGGCGCTCGCGTTCTTCACGGTGCGCGACCTGTTCGTCAACGGGATCACGTTGATGGGACTGGTCTCGGTCCCGATCGTCGTGATCCTCGGCGTCGGGGTGATCGGCGCGATGGCGCAGCCGCCGCGCGGGAGATAGGCGCGGGGCTGGCAGTCGCGGACCGCGTGGGCGGTTGACAACCTAATGCTCTTAGGTACCTTCCTAAGCACATTAGTTTTCTTCCGCTGGAGCTCCCATGCGCGCCACCGCAGTCACCGACCAGATCACCCAGCTGACCCGCTTCGGCCTGATGAACGCCTACCTCGTGCGCGAGCGCGACGGCTTCACGCTCGTCGACACGATGGCCTCGGGCAGCGCCGGCGCGCTCGTGCAGGCGGCCGCCGACGCCGGCGCGCCGATCCGCCGGATCGTGCTGACGCACGGCCACAGCGATCACATCGGCTCGCTCGACGCGCTGCGCGAGCGGCTCGGCTCCGATGTCGAGGTGCTGATCCCCGCACGAGACTGGCGGATCGTGGCAGGCGACAGAGCGCTCGACCCCGGCGAGGGGACGCGCAAGCTGAGAGGCGGCTGGCCGAAGGTCACGACCCGCCCCGACACGCTGCTGGAGCGCGGTGACCGCGTCGGCAGCCTCGAGGTCGTCGCCGGCCCCGGCCACACGCCCGGCCAGGTTGCGCTGCTCGACACGCGCGACCGCGCGCTGATCTGCGGCGACGCCTTCTCGACCATCGCGGGCGTCACAGTCGCGGGCGCGTCGAACCGGCGCTTCCCGCTCGTCGCATTCGCGACCTGGGATCCGGCGCGGGCGCTGGAGAGCGCGCGAACGCTGCGGGCACTCGAGCCGAGCACGCTGGCGCCCGGCCACGGCCGTGCGGTGCCGTCGCCGGCCGCGGCGATCGACGCCGCGATCGCGAAGGCGGAGCGGTGATGGGGTCGCTGCTGCTGCGCGGCGGGCGCGGCGCGAGCGCGACGGGCGGCGGCGCCTGATGGCCCGCGCCGGCCTCACCCCCGACGCCGTCGTCGACGCCGCCGCGAGACTCGCCGACGCTGAGGGCCTCGACGCGCTCACGCTCGCGCGTGTCGCCGCGGCGCTCGGCGTGCGCACGCCGTCGCTCTACAGCCACGTCGACGGCCTCGACGACCTGCGCCGACGGCTCGGCGCGCGCGGCGCGCGCGAGCTGGCCGCGGCGATGCGCGCGGCGGCGGTCGGGCGGGCCCGCGGCGACGCCCTGCACGCCACCGCTGACGCGCTGCGCGCCTATGCGCTCACCCGTCCCGGCACCTACCTCGCCGCGCAGCGCGCGCCCGACCCCGCCGACGCCGACGCGGTCGCGGCGGCGGACGAGGCGGTCGCGGTCTTCGTCGCGCTGCTGGCCGGTTACGGCCTTGCCGGATCCGACGCGATCCACGCGGTGCGGGCGGTGCGCAGCGCACTGCACGGCTTCGTCGCGATCGAGGCCGAAGGCGGCTTCGGAATGGCCGAGTCGGTCGACGAGAGCTTCGCCCGCCTCGTCGCGATGCTCGACAGCGGACTCAGCGCCTGAACGGCCGCGAGAGCGAGCCGCCAGGCGAGTTCTCGCAACCGAATCCGAGGCCCCTGGCCGAGGATTTGGCGTTCAGTTCGCGGTGACGCCCGGGCATTGGCGATACCAGCGGCCGCTGTAGGCGCGCACGGCGTCGCGGTCGGCGGGAGTCACCCCCGTCAGCTGGGCGCTGAGATAGACCCGGTCGCTGCCGCACAGGTCGATCCCGGAGAGGGTCACGGTGACGTCGGCGCGCACGCTTCCGTAGCGATCGCGGTAGTCGAAGGTGCCGCGCCCTCTGGCCGTTCGCCCGCCCCACTCGCTCCAGCGCAGGCCGGTGATCGTCGCGTTGCGGCTGTAGCGCAGTCTGGCGGGCTTGAACGCGAGCCTGTCGCCCGACGGCCCATAGACCCGTCTCGACGGCGGCGCGCAGACGCCGAGGTCGACGCCCACCGCATCGGGGATCCCCGGCAGGTCTCTCGCGCAGACGCCGAAGCGGATCCCCTGTCGCAGCTCGCGCCAGCGTCCGCCCGGCGTTCCGGGCGCGTCGCGCTCCAGCACCCACGTGCGCTCGATCCTCGGGCAGCCGGGCGCATGCTTGGCGACCAGCGCGCCCCAGCGCACGTCGACGGTCGAGATGCGGCCGCTGACGCAGTCCGGCTCGGTCGGCGGCCCGGTCGCGCCGGCCATCTCCGTCAGCTCCTCCGGGGTCGGCGCGCGGTGCGCAGTAGCCGGGGCCGCGGCGAGCGCGAACGTCGCGGCGCCGGCTGCGGCGATGCGCGCCATTGCGGTGCGTCCTCCCATCGGCCGACCGTACCCGACCGCGGCGCGCGAGGGCGCACCTGACATGCTCTGGGGGTGACCCTGCGCGGCGGGAGACGGCGCCGTGGGCGCCCTAGGCGGTTGGGATCGGTCCTGCTCGCGGGCCTGCTGGCGCTGCTCGTCGCGGCCGCCGTCGTCGGGCTGGGCAGCGACCGGCTCGATCACTCCAACGACACCGGCGCCGGTGTCGCCGCATCTGCCGGCCCGCCAGCCTCGGCGATCGGCGGCGGCCCGCCCGCCGACGCCCCGCCGACGCCGCAGCCGCACGACTGGGGCCGGATCCCGTCGGAGGCCGTCGTCGCGCTGAACCTGCGCAAGCCGCCGCGCAGCGGCCTGCTCGTCGACGCGACGAGCGGCAGAGTGCTGTGGCGGCACGAGCCGGAGCTGCGGCTCCCGATCGCGAGCGTGACGAAGATGATGACGGCGCTGCTGGTCGCCGAGCGGACGCAGCCGCGCGAGCCCGTCGCGATCACGCGCGAGGCGCTCGCGTACACCGGCAGCGGCGTCGGGCTGCTGCCGAAGGGCAGGCGGGCGCAGGCCGAGACGCTGCTGTACGGGCTGCTGCTGCCGTCGGGCAACGACGCCGCGATCGCGCTCGCGCAGCACATCGCCGGCTCGGTGCCGCGCTTCGTGCGGATGATGAACACGCGCGCCCGCGAGCTGGGCCTCAGCTGCACCCGCTTCGCCTCGCCGTCGGGGATCGTCGACCGCGGCAACTGGTCGTGCGCGCCCGACCTCGCGCTGCTCGCGCGCGAGCTGCTGCGAGTCCCTCGCCTGGCGAAGGTCGTGCGAACGCCGCTGGCCGTGATGCCGCTGCCGATCAGAGGCGGCAGAGTCTGGCTGGCCAACCACAACCCGCTGCTGCGCGCCGGCTATCCCGGCGCCGACGGGGTCAAGACCGGCTTCACCGACGCCGCCGGCCGCTGCTTCGTCGCCTCCGCGACGCGCGGACGCACGCGCCTGATCGCCGTCCTGCTCGACTCGCCCGACCCCGGCAAGCAGGCCGCGCGACTGCTCGACGCAGGGTTTGCGGCGTTGGCGAACAGCCCTGCGCACGGCTGACGCCGCGGGCCTGGCGCGATCCGCTGGTGCCGGGACGGGCCTGCCAGGTCGGTATGGTCCTGCGCAGGAGAAGTTGGCCAGCCAGCCAGGAAGGAGAGACGTGGATCTCAACGACACCCCAGAGCAGGCCGCGTATCGGACCGAGGTGCGCGCGTGGCTCGATGCGAACGCGTCTCACGCGCCGAGAGAGCGCGGCACCGGTGACGACACCGAGAACGTCGCCGCGCACCGCGCGTGGCAGCGACGGC
>DATIOB010000327.1:0-9938 GCA_035473605.1 Conexibacter sp. | reverse complement strand
CTCGACCGCTTCTCGGTCGGCCGCCCGGCGAGCGCGCCCGGCGGCGGCGTCGTGCCGCCGGCGATCGGCGGAGACAAAGACGGCGGGTACGTGGCGCCCCCGGAGGGCGCGGGCGCGGGTGCCGGCGGCTCGGGTGCGGGCGCGGGCGGCTCCGCGGGCGGCGGCGTCGGCGGCTCCGCGGGCGGCTCCGCCCCGGCCGGCTCGCGCACGACGGCGGCCTCCAGCGGCGCGACCTACGGCGTCGGCGCGACCGTCCAGGTCAGCGTCGCGGCGCCTGCGAGCGCCAGCGGCACGGTCGCCGTCGCGGCCGGCGCGCGGGCGCTGGCCGCGGGCCGCGTCAGCGAAGGCGCGGCGACGGTCAAGCTGCAGGGCACGGCGCTGAGACCGGGCCGCCACCGCCTGACCGTCCGCTTCTCCGGCAGCGACAGCGTCGCCGCGTCCTCGACGACGGTCGTCGTGCCGGTGCGCAGAGCGGCGCCGGCGCTGAAGGCGACGCGCGTGACTAGGCGCGTCGAGGCCGGGCGCACGCGCGCGCGGCTGCGGATCGCCGTCACCGCCCCGGGCCTCAACCCGGGCGGCACGGTGCGCGTGACCGAGGGGGGCCGCACGGTCGGCAGCGCCGTCGTGCGCGGCGGCCGCGCGCGGGTCAAGCTCGACCGCTTCGCGACCGCCGGCACCAAGCGCCTGCGGATCACCTACGGCGGCGACGGCCCGCTGCGCGGGAGCACCGTCGCGCTGCGACTGAAGGTGCGGTAGCCGCCCGTCCTGCCTCCGCCGCGCGCGCAGGTCGGCGCGCGGCGGGGCGGCTGCGGCGGCGTTCCGCGCGCCGGGCGGGCCGCGCCGCGTGGTCCGCGCGGCGGGGGCCGGCGGCCGTAGTTCTCCGCAATCGCGCTCGCGCTGACCCCGGATGACGGGCGCGCGGGCAGCGGCGATCCTCCTCCGCATGACCCGCCTGCTCGTCACCTACGCATCGAAGCGCGGCTCCACCGAGGAGATCGCGCAGGCCGTCGCCGAGACGCTCCACGACGCCGGCATCGAGGTCGACTGCCGCGACGCCGCGACCGTCGACCGGATCGACGACTACGACGCCGTCGTGCTCGGCGGCGCGGAGACGAGACGCTTGAGCAGCGACCCGCGGCGGCTGCTGCGGCGCCATCGCGACGCGCTCGCCGCGAGGCCGCTGTGGACCTTCCACGCGGGCGCCGACGACGCCGCCGGCGACGGCGGCGCGGTCGGGCAGACCGTCGCGCTCGATCGCCCGGTCGCCTTCCGCGACCGCAGCGACTGGGACGCGATCTCCGCCTGGGCGCGGCAGATCGCGGCGCAGCTGCCGCGGTAGGGGCGCAGGGCGCCGCCGCACCTCGCGCCCGCGCCCCGGCCCGCGCCCCGCACGGCGCAGTCGACGCACCGCCCACCAGCGGCTGGTACGGTCATGTACCAGCCGCTGTCGCGTCGAATTCGGAGGAGCGCACCGATGAGCACGATCGAAGGGATGCCACCAGGACCGCGGATGCCGATGACGCTGCAGACGGTCGGGATGCTCACGCGCCAGCGGCCGTTCCTGGAACGCCAGCGGCGCCGCTACGGGCCGATCTTCTCGCTCCACATGGCCGGCCTGGGCCGCCTCGTCGTGCTGTCCGATCCCGAGCTGATCAAGCACACCTTCCAGGCCGACCCGAAGACGCTCCACGCCGGCAGCCAGAGCCCGCTGCGGCGGGTGCTCGGCAACAACTCGCTGCTCGGGATCGACGAAGATCACCACATGGAGCAGCGCAAGCTGCTGCTGCCGCCGTTCCAGGGCAAGCGGATGAAGGCGTACGAGCCGCTGATCGAGCAGATCGCCCGCGAGCAGATCGCGCAGTGGCCGGAAGGGGTCGAGTTCGCCTCCGCCGGACCGATGCAGACGATCACGCTGAAGGCGATATTGAGCGCCGTCTTCGGCGCCTCGGGCGAGCGGATGGAGCGACTGGAGCAGCTGCTGCCGCACTGGACCGAGCTGGGGCAGAGCCTGTCGCGCTTCCCGCGCGCGCAGCGGGATCTCGGCCGCTTCAGCCCGTGGGGCCGCTTCCTGCGCCTGCGCGCCGAGGTCGACACGATCCTCGACTCGCTGATCGACGAGGCCCGCCACGACCCGCGCGTCGAGGAACGGCTCGACGTGCTCGCGCTGATGGTGCAGGCGCGCCGCGCCGACGGCAGCGAGCTGACCAACGCCGAGATCCGCGACCAGCTCGTGACGATGCTCGCCGCCGGTCACGAGACGACGGCGCACACGCTCTCGTGGGCGGTCGAGCGGCTGCGCCGCCATCCCGACGTGCTCGCCCGACTGGTCGAGGAAGCCGACGCCGGCGGCAGAGCGCTGCGCGAGGCGACGATCCGCGAGGTGCAGCGGATGCGCCCGGTGATCGCGTTCGCCGGCCGCCACACGCGCAGACCGTTCGAGGTCGGCGGCTACCGGCTGCCGAAGGGCGTGCTGATCGGCCTCAGCGCCGGCCTCACCCACTACGACCCGGCGCTCTTCCCCCACCCCGACCGCTTCGATCCCGACCGCTTCCTCGACGTGCGGCCGGAGACCTATGCCTGGATCCCCTTCGGCGGCGGCATCCGCCGCTGCATCGGCGCGACCTTCGCGCACATGGAGCTGGACGTCGTGCTGCGCGTGCTGCTGCGCGAGGTCGAGCTGCTGCCGACCGACGCGCCCGACGAGCCGTGGAAGTTCCGCGGCGTCGCGTGGGCGCCGGCCGGCGGCGGGATGGCGCTGATACGGCGCCGGGCTCAGCTGTCGGGCAGCCGCTCCAGCTCGCGCAGCAGCGCCGCGAGCGTCGCGGCGTAGGCGGGCGGCGGGTCGGCGAGCGCGTAGCCGCCGTCGCGCCGCTCGATCAGGCCGATTCTGACGAAGCCGTCGACCTGCTCGTCGATCCCGCCGTGCGGGCTGACGCCGGCCGCGCGCGCCAGCCGCGCCTTCGACCACGCCTCCCCCGGCTCGGCCAGCAGCGCCTCCAGCGCCATCCGCCGCGGCCGCGATCCGAACAGCCAGTCGCGCCGCGTCAGCGGCTTTGCACCTCGTCGTCCAGCCATGTAGAATTAATTTCTACACCATGATCGAGTCGAACGACATCCCGACACTGCGCGTGCTGCCCGGCGGGCGCCGCGACGAGCGCGCGGGCGAGCCGCGCGGAAGCGAGCGGGGCACGGGCTTCGGCGGGGGCGCCGGCAGCGACCTGGGCGCCGCGCTCGATGAATGCGTCGTCAGCCGCGCCGCGATCCGCGCGGGCGATCGGCACGAGCCGTGGACGCTGCCGGCCGGCGATGCGCTGCACGCGCTCGCCGACGCCGCCGCCACGGCCGGCGTCGAGTTCGAGCTGGCCGTCCGCCTCTGCGTCGAGCGGGCGCTCGTGCGCGAGGACCTGCGCGCGGCCGGCGCCGACGTCGCGCGGCTCGACGCGCTCGCCGCGGCGGCCGTCGTCGCCGCGCCCGTGGACGCGGCCGACTGCGCCTATCTGCGGCGACTGACGCGGCGCGAGCCCGCGCCGCAGCGGCGGACGCTCGGCGACGCCGTCATCGTCGGCCTGCCGGCGCGGCTCTCCGCGCGGCTGCTCGCCGCGCTGCCGGCGCTCACAGGCGAGGAGCCGGACGGCGCAGCGGCCGCGGCGCTCGACGACCTGCTGGCGGATGCGAACGCCGACGTCGCGTCGGCGCTGGCATGGGAGATCGCGGCCGTGCTCGACGGCCGCACGATCTCCGAATGGGCGCCGCTCGCCGCGATGCGCGCGCTGGCGGCGGCCCCATCCGCGTGAGCAGCGGAGGATTCCGGTCGCTGAGCGACCAAGACTCTCCGGTGCTCGTCAGCCGCCGACCGCGCTGAGCGGTTCGGCGGCGTCGATCAGTTGCTGCTCGCTCTCTCCAGCTCGGCGACGTCGATGACGTCGGTCGGCGCGGTCAGCTCGGCCGGCTCGTTCCAGCCGTCGAACGTGATCTCGCCTCTGTCGCCGTCGCCGATGATCTTCAGCGGGAACGGCTCGCCCGTCGTGGCGATGTAGAGCGTGCCCTTTCTTCTGTCGGTTCTCAGCGGCACGGCGGGCGAGCCGTCGAGGTCGGTGACCTCGCCCTTGGTGAGCGTCTCGCCCTCGGGCTTGAGCGCCTGGTCGAGCAGCGCGTCCATGTCGGTGATCTGCTCGAAGCTCTCGAAGCCCTCGCCGCCGGCCGGGACCTTCAGCCACTTGTCGCCGAGCAGTCTCACGATCGCGTCGCCGCCGAGCGACTGGTAGAAGGCCTCGTCGCCCTTCAGGTAGATCTCGTCGTCGACGACGATGATCTCGGCTCTGGCGCCGTCCTGCGTGATGCTGCCGGTCGCGCCTCTGCCCTTGACGAGGCTGATGTCCAGCTCCAGCTCCTCCATCGCGCCGGAGACGCGGACGGCGGTCGCGCCCTTCGCGGCCTCGGTCGCCTTCGCGAGGATCTCGTCGGCGCTCAGCTCCGCGACGCCGTTGTCCTCGGTGGTCGCCTCGGTCGTCTCCGCCGGCGTCGTCTGCGCCGCGGTCTCGGGCGCCGCTGCGCTCGTGCTGGTGCTGTCGGACGAATCGTCACCGCCGCACGCGGCGAGCGTGCCCGCGAGCAGCAGCGCGACGGCGCCCGCGCTCAGGCGGAGACGCCGCGACTTCGCTCTCGCGTCCGGTGCTTCGATGTCCTGCAAGTGATGTCCCATGGCTCCCTGATCGGCTGTGTGGGGGAAGATCTGAAGCTCGTCAGGCTACTTGTGCGTCATCGCGAGAAGCCCCGCCACGACCGCACCGGCGAGCAGTGCGATGCCCACTGCGGTCAGCGCCCAGCCGGTCAGCGACGCCGACAGCGCGCCTGCGCGCCAACGTTCTCTCCCGCGCTCGATCCGCGTCGTGCCGGCGACGACCAGCAGCAGCGCGCCGACGCCGCCGACGCCGGCCGCCAGTGCGGCGGCGACGATCTTCCAGAGTGCGTCGAAGTCGACCATCAGACGTCCGCCGAGGTGACGCGGGTGCGCTGGGCGTAGCTCCACAGTCCCGCCGCGGCGAGCGCCGCCGCCAGCGCGATCACGAGCGGCCCGGCCGAGTCGATCCCGAACAGCGACGCCGCCTCGTAGGCGAGCGCGGCGATCAGGCCGGCTGCCGGCAAAGTCAGCAGCCACGCCAGCCCCATCTGCCCCGCCAGCCCCCATCTGACCGACGCCAGCCGTTTGCCGAGCCCGGCGCCGAGCACCGAGCCGGAGACGACCTGCGTCGTCGAGAGCGGGTAGCCGAAGTAGGAGGAGGCGAGGATCGTGCCGGCGCCGGCCGACTCGGCGGCGAAGCCCTGCGGCGCCTCGATCTCGGTGACGCGTCTGCCGAGCGTGTTGATGATCCGCCAGCCGCCGATGCAGGTGCCGAGCGCGATCGCGGTCGCCGCGCTGACCTTCACCCACAGCGGGACGGAGAAGTCGTCGGCGCCCAGCGACCCGTGCACGATCAGCGCGAGCGTGATCACGCCCATCGTCTTCTGCGCGTCGTTGGTGCCGTGCGCGAGCGAGACGAGGCTGGCGGAGCCGATCTGGCCGAGTCTGAAGCCGCGCGTCGCATGGCGGTCGTCCTCTCTCAGGCGCCGCAGCGCGCGGTAGGCGAAGTAGGTCGCCGCCAGCGCCGCGCCGCCCGCGACGATCGGCGCCAGCACGGCCGGGATCAGCACGCTTCTCACGATCCCGTCGAACTTGACGGCGTCGGCGCCGTCTCCGACCAGCGTCGCGCCGACCAGCCCGCCGATCAGCGCATGGCTGGAGCTGGACGGCAGCGACAGCGCCCAGGTCGCGAGGTTCCAGAGGATCGCGCCGAGCAGGCCGGCGAGGATGATCTCGAGCGTGATCACGCTGTTGTCGACGATCCCTCTGGCGATCGTCGTCGCGACGGCGATCGAGAGGAATGCGCCGATGAAGTTCAGCGCGCCAGCGAGGAGGACCGCGACGCGCGGTCTGAGCGCGCGCGTGGCGATCGAGGTGGCCATCGCGTTGGCGGTGTCGTGGAACCCGTTCGTGAAGTCGAACGACAACGCCGCGGCGACGACCAGCGCAAGGAGGATGTCGTCGGAGCCCATGTCCGTGGGCTTCCACCTCTGACATCCCCCATGCGCCGCTTCACAACATCGTCACGTCCTCACAGCTTGAACTGACCGACGAGCCGCTCCAGCTCCTCGGCGGTGCGCGCCAGCTCCTGCGCGGAGGCGGCGATCTCCTGCGTCGAGGCCGAGGTCTGCTGCGTCGAGGCCGAGACCTGCTCGGTCGAGGCGGACGACTGCTCGGCGACCGCGGCGACGTCGACCATGTTCTGCTGCACGCGGCCGGCGCTGAGCGAGATCTCGCCGATCGTGGCGGCGATCCCGTTGACGCGCTGGGTCATGTCCTCGACGCTCGTGCCGATCCGCAGGAACGACGCGCGCGCCTGCTCGACCGTCACGACGCCGTCGGAGGTGCGCTGGGCGCCGTTCTCCACGACGTCCACCGCGCGGCCGGTCTCGCGCTGGATCTCGGCGATCAGCCCCGAGATCGAGCGGGCCGCCTCCTGCGACTCCTCCGCCAGCTTGCGCACCTCCTCCGCCACGACCGCGAAGCCGCGCCCCTGCTCACCGGCGCGGGCGGCCTCGATCGCGGCGTTGAGCGCCAGCAGGTTCGTCTGCTCCGCGATCCCCGTGATCGTGCCGACGATGCCGCCGATCTGGTCGGACTTCGCGCCCAGCTCGCGGATCGTCGTCGTGACGTCGGCGGAGGATGCCTGCACCGCCTCCATCGCCGCCGTCGCGTCGCCGATCGCGGCGGCGCCCTCCTCGGCGACTGCGCGCGCCTGCTCGGCGGCGTCGGCCGTCTGGCGCGCGTCCTCGGTCGAGCTGCCGGTCGCCGAGACGACCTGCTCGGTCAGCTCGCGCGCCTCGGCGACGGCGCGCACCTGGCGCTCGGCACCGGCGGCCACCTCGCCGACCGCGGAGGCGATCTCGCCGACCGCGCGGCCCGACTCCTCCGACGTGGTCGCCATCTGCTGCGAGGCGGCCGCGACCGCCTGCGACTCCGTCGCGATCTGGCGCAGCAGCTGCGCCATCTTCTCGCGCATCGCGCCGTAGCCGTCGACCGAGCTGCTGAGCTGCGCCAGCATCGCGTTGAAGATCTCCGCGAGGCGACCGGCGGCGAGGCCGGGCGCGATCTCGACCGGGCCGGTCGTGGCGGCGGCGTCGACCGTCAGGTCGCCGTCGGCGACGGCGGCCAGCGCCTGCTCCAGCGCCGCGAGGTCGTTGGCGGAGAGGCTCTCCATCCGCTCGACCAGCTGCTCCAGCGACGAGCGGTCGCCGAGCGCGGCGCGCAGCTCGTCGCTCATCGCCTTGAAGGCCGTGCCGAGCGCATCCCTGTCGGACTTCGGCTGCACGTCGACGGCGAGGTCGCCGGCCGCGATCCGCCGCGCCGCCTCGGCGGTCTCGTCGAGGTAGACGATCATTGCTCTGAACGCCTCGCCGGTCTCGCCGATCTCGTCGCGCGACTTGATCTCGATCCGCTGGTCGACGTCGCCGACGGCGATCCCGCGCGCGGCGTCGCGCATCTGCCTCACGCCGCCGACGATCCCGCGCGCCAGCAGCAGCGCGATCGCGAGCCCGGCGAGCGCCGCGGCGATCAGCAGCACGACGATGATCGAGCGTGTCGAGCTGACGGTGTCGTTGGCCTCGGCCGCCAGCGCGTCGGAGGCGTCGCCGCGAAACGCGGTCGCCTCGTTGAGCGACGCTCTGACGGCGTCGAACGCGGCCTTGCCGCCGCCGATCGACATCAGCTCGATCGCGTCGCGCTCGCGGCCGGCGTCGGCGACCGCTCTGTAGTCGGCGGTCGCCTCGATGTAGGCGTTCCAGTCGTCGACGAAGGTTCTGAATCTCGCGCGGCCGGCCGGCGAGGCCGCCAGCGCCGTGCCGCGTCTGATCCCGAGGTCCATGTTTCTGAGGTCGGTCGCGATCGTGTCGACCATGCTCGCTCTGTCTCTCGCGTCGATCGCGGTCACGTAGCGCAGCTGGTCCTTGCGGTACGCCTGCGTGCTGTTGTTGAGCAGGGCGTAGTTCTCCAGCGCCGGCACGGCGTTGTCACCCAGCTCGGTCGTGACCGTGTTGATCGAGCCGAGCTTGACGATCGCGAGCGTGCCGACCGCGACCATCAGCGCGATCACGACGAGAAAGCCGCCGAGCAGCTTCGTCCTGACTGTGAGCTTCATCTCTTCCTCCGGCGATTTGACGGGTGCCGCAGGCCGGAGATCGGCGTGAGATGCACCATCTTTATGAAGGTGAGGACATTCCCCCCATAATTCACACAAAAACGTCTGCGTTCGCGGGGCGCCCTCGCGGCGGCGTCGTCGATCGACGGGCCGACGGGCTGACGCGCGTCAGCGGCCCGGAGCGATCCGCACGCTGCGGCGCAGGACGCGCGTCGGGCTGCCGGGCGAGCTGACCCGCACCTCGAGCGTCGCCTCCAGCGGCGCGCGCCGCGCGCGCAGCATCCGCGCCACCGCGCGGCTGGCCGGTCTCAGCCGCAGCCGCTCGGGGCCGCGGCCGGCGCGGCGCTCGGCGCGCGCGAGCGTGACGGTGCGCGGGCGGCCTCTGCCGGCGCCACCGCCCAGCCGCGCCGTCAGCCGCACGCGCACGGTCGCCGGGCGGTCGAGCGTCAGCCCGAGCGCAAGTCCGCGCCGCAGCAGCCCGTCGACCGAGACGCGCCGCGCGACGTCGAGCCCGAGCGGCGCGCCGCCGCCCGCCGGAGCGCCGGCGCCCACACCCGCCGGCCGCTCCTGCCGGAACGGGCCGCTGACCTCGTAGACCGCGCCGACGCCCCAGGCGCGCTGCGAGCCGAGGTACATGCGCGTGCCGCTCGGGTCGAAGCAGAGGCCGACGACCTCCGACTGCTGGCCGCGCAGGAAGTGCTGCTCGCCGGTCAGCTTGAGGAAGCGCGAGATGCGGCCCTGCGGCGTGATCAGGCAGACGTCCATCGCGTCGGGATCGGCGTCGTAGGAGTCCTCGGCGACGAACAGGTCGCCGGAGCGCGAGACGACGACGCTGTCGACCCCGCGCAGCGGCGTGCCGGGCGCGTCGGCGGCGCGGTAGAGCGTGCTGAGCGTCTGCGCGCGCGTGTCGTAGGCGTGGATCGTCTCGTCCTCGGTCGTCGCGACGTAGACGATCCCGGCGTCGAACCAGATCCCCTCCCCGCGCGCGAACGGGAGCATCCCGCGCACCTGGCGGCGGGTCGGGTTGCGCGCGCCGCCGCCGGGGTCCGGCACCTCGCGCCACACGACCGCGCCGGTGCCCGCGCGCCGGCCGCCGTCGCAGGCGACCTCCAGCAGTCCGGCGGAGAGGTCGGGATAGTCGCGCGGCGTGTAGCGGTAGAGCCCGCCGCCGCCGACGTCCTCGGTCAGGTAGACGACCTGCGCGCCCGGGTCGACGCAGGCCGCCTCGTGCTTGAAGACCCCCATCGCCGCGTGCGCGACCGCCGGCCGCGCGCCGGTCGGGTCGCACTCCCAGACGCGGCCGTCGTCGATCTCCTCGCAGGAGAGCCACGTCCCCCATGGCGTCGCGCCGCCGGCGCAGTTGGTGCTCGTGCCGCCGAGGATCCGGTAGCCGGCGGTGATCCGCCCGTCGCGCGCGAAGCGGGTCGCCGAGACGCCGCCGTCGCCGTCGCCGGCCTCGCTGTTGGTGACGAGGATCCAGCCGCCGTCCGGGGTCGCGTAGGTCGCCTGCCCGTCGGGCTGCCAGGGGAAGCCGTAGCCGGCGATCGACTCGCTCCCGCGCGCTATCCGGCGCGAGCTGAAGCCGCTCGGCAGCCGCAGCCCGTTGGCGTCGGGCGCCAGCAGCGGCCCATACGGGCCGGCGCCGACCTGCGCCGGGCGCGGCCCGGCGGCCAGCGCCTCGCGCCAGAAGCCCGGGCCCAGCGC